>CAMOXW010000127.1 GCA_946629405.1 uncultured Ruminococcus sp. | reverse complement strand
GCGGCTGTCCATGAAGGCTCCGGCCGCGCGTGAAAGCGTGGGAGCAGTCAGAAGCTTCAGCAGCATACGCCCCGCAGAACTGCCGTAGAGCCTGCTGAGCAGCCGGTTCTGTTTTTCATTAGTGACGATGATCTCGCCTGTACGTTTTTTTATCATATCAAAGTCTCGCGTTAGCAAGCATAAGCTTTATACGGTTTTCCTGATTAACTCTTGTAGCTCCGGGGTCATAGTCGATAGCAACTATGTTCGCGTTCGGGTTATCCTGCTTGATGGCGCGTGACATACCCTTTGCAACGATGTGATTCGGCAGGCAGCCGAACGGCTGTGCACATATAATATTCTCAACACCGGACTGCGCGAGCGCAGCCATTTCAGCAGGAATAAGCCAGCCCTCACCCATAACTACACCCTGATTGATGTACTTGTCAGCAAGGTGTCTGAGGTGCTCGAAGTCGTGGGGCGGGTCGAAGCTGCCCTGCTCCTTCATGACCTTGATGAGTTCCTTCTGCTTGGCGTAGATAAGCTTGTAGCCGAGCTTGAAAGCAGCAGATTTCTTGCTGTGATTGTCGTAAAGATCAGCGTCGTTGAACGTACTGGCAGCGCAGTACATAACGAACTCCAGCAGCGACGGAACGACCGGCTCACAGCCCTCTGAAATAAGGAAGTCCTCGAGGTGATTATTGGCAAGCGGCGAATACTTGACATATATCTCGCCGACGATGCCGACCCTGATCTTCTTCTCCTTCGTGAGCTCTATCTTTGCGAAATCGTTGAGGATATCGCGGTAGATCTTCTTTGTCCTGAGGTACTTTTTCTCGTTCTTGCGGAAGATATTGCCGAGGCGTATCTGCCACTTGTCGAGAGTTTTCTTCGCGTCGCCCTTGTGTACCTCGTAGGCGCGGCACTTGTTATAGCAGATCATGAGCAGGTCGCCAAAGAGCACCGCGTGAAGCAGCTTGAGGAACATAGGCGCTGTGATACGGAATGCGCTGTTCTTTTCAAGTCCGCTGAAATTCAGAGAAACGACCGGCACCTGCGGATAATTCTTGTCAACAGCCTTTCTCAGCAGGTGGATGTAGTTTGACGCACGGCAGCCGCCGCCGGTCTGAGTGATGAGCAGGGCGACCTTGTCGAGGTCGTACTTGCCGCTGTTCAGAGCGTCCATGAACTGCCCGATGACCAGCAGAGCCGGATAGCAGGCATCGTTGTGGACATTTTTCAGTCCCTCGTCAACGACTGCCCGGGAGTCGTTCTGGAGCAGCTCCATTTTGTATCCTGCCGCACCGAATATCTTGCAGAGCATTTTGAAGTGTATCGGCAGCATATCGGGAACGAGGATAGTATGCGTCTTTATCATATCCTCAGTAAATTTTGCATATTCAGGCATAAGAACCTCCGTTGAATAATATTGCATGGACGCGCTGCGTCCGCGGTCACTCAGCCTTCTTCGCGCCCGGCTGCTCCATAGCGGCAACGAGGCTGCGGAGCCTTATCCTTGCAGCGCCGAGGTTGTTTATCTCGTCTATTTTAAGCTGAGTATAGAGCTTTCCGTTGCTTTCGAGTATACGCCTTACCTCATCGCCTGTAACAGCGTCTATGCCGCAGCCGAAGGAAACGAGCTGGATGAGCTGCATATCCGGCTGAGTCGTGACATACTGTGCGGCGCGGTAGAGCCTTGAATGGTAGGTCCACTGGTTGAGCACTCCGAGCTTCGGTGTACGCGCAAGCCGGGCCACACTGTCCTCGGTAACTACCGCCATTCCGAGACTGGTCACGAGCTTGTGTATACCGTGGTTTATCTCCTTGTCAACATGGTATGGACGTCCGGCAAGCACGATTATATTGCGCTTCTCTGCGCGAGCCTGAGCGATGATATCCCTCGCCTTGTTGGCAATGTCGGCGCGGAAGCGTTCCATTGCCTCATAAGCCCTGTCTACCGCCTCTGGTATCCTGCCCTTCACATTATATCGTGAAAGGACTCTTGTCATTACATTTATAACATTCTTGCGGACATTGAGGTCCATATAAGGATGAATGAAATTCTTATTGTTCAGCCTCGGGTTATTAGCCAGCAGCAGCTCCGGATAATAGGCAACAACAGGGCAGTTGAAGTGATTATCGCTCTCACCCTCGTCGATGTTGTAGCTCATGCAGGGGTAGAAGATGAAGTCCGCCCCTTTATCAAGAAGATTTTCTATATGACCGTGTGTGAGCTTTGCAGGATAGCACACCGTGTCGGATGGGATCGTATGCTGACCGAGGTAGTACATCGCACGGGAGCTCTCATCGGAAATAATTGTCCGGAAGCCGAGCGAGGTGAACAGAGTATGCCAGAACGGAAGCTGCTCATAAAAGCTCAGTGCGAGGGGAAGTCCCACAGTTGCGCGGTATTTCTTCGGCTGATGTGTCTTGACTGTGTTGAGGATGCTGTCATATTTATACTCATAGAGGTTGGGGATCTTGTTCTTCACCGCAGCGCCGCCGCCCTTTTCGCAGCGGTTTCCTGAGATGAAGCGGCGTCCCTTGCCGAAGTTTATTATATTGAGCTGACAATGTGCGGTACAGCCGTTGCAGTTCACCGAGCGCGATGTATAGTTGAAGTTTTCGAGCTCGTCAGCAGTTATGAGCCCGGAGCGCTCGCCGGTGACCTTCTCCTTGGCGTAGAGCGCGCAGCCGAAGGCTCCCATAAGTCCTGATATAGCCGGACGGATAACATCCCTGCCCATTTCCTTCTCGAATGAGCGGAGCACTGCATCGTTGAGGAATGTACCGCCCTGAACGACGATATTCTTACCCAGCTCGTCAGGAGATTTCGCGCGGATGACCTTGTATATGGCATTCTTGATTATCGAGCTTGAAAGTCCGGCGGAGATATCCTCAACGGTAGCGCCGTCCTTCTGAGCCTGCTTTACAGAGCTGTTCATGAAAACGGTGCAGCGCGAACCGAGATCTACCGGGTGCTCAGCGAAAAGTCCGAGCTGCGAGAACTCAGCGATATCGTAGCCGAGAGCCATTGCGAAGGTCTGTATGAAAGAGCCGCAGCCCGATGAGCAGGCCTCGTTGAGCATGATGCTGTCGATGCTCTTGTTTTTTATCTTGAAGCACTTGATATCCTGACCGCCGATGTCTATGATGAAGTCAACGTCCGGGCAGAAGTATGCCGCCGCCTTGAAGTGAGCAACGGTCTCGACAATGCCATGATCGACAGAAAGACCGGCTTTTATGAGATCCTCACCATAGCCGGTGACAGCCGAGCCTCTTATTATGATATTCGGGTTCATTTCGGCGTATATGCGCCTTACCTGCTCGGCGATCTTATCAAGCGGCTGACCGAGATTTGAAGAATAGTGGTGGTAGAGCATACGGCCGTCATCAGTGATAAGGACGAGCTTAGTAGTGGTCGAGCCGGCATCTATTCCGAGGTAGGCATCGCCCTCATATGTACGGATATCGGCATATCCGAGGTCGAATTTCTTATGTCTCTCGATGAACTCGTCATACTCCGCGTGTGAACGGAAAAGCGGCTCGCCGGTGACGATATTGTCGGAAGCCTTCGCATTCTCGATCTTGGAAATGAGTTCATCAATACTGCAGCTGTCCGCGGATGTCGAGGCGTAGATCGAGCAGCCGTAAGCCACGAATACAGGCCCCTCGTCCGGGAAAACGGCGTGTTCACTGTCAAGCCCGAGGGTCTTGACGAACGCCCTTCTCAGACCCTTCAGGAAGAAAAGAGGTCCGCCGAGGAACAAAACCTTTCCCTCGATAGAACGTCCCTGGGCAAGGCCGGAAACAGTCTGGTCAACAACAGCCTGAAAGATGCTTGCAGCGATATCCTCGCGCCTTGCTCCCTGATTAAGAAGGGGCTGGATATCGGATTTAGCGAAAACTCCGCAGCGTGAAGCGATCGGGTAGACCTTCTGCGCGTGGGCGGAGAGCTCATCGAGCTCATCGGAGGAAATTCCGAGGAGTGTAGCCATCTGGTCGATGAAGGCACCCGTGCCGCCGGCGCAAGAACCGTTCATGCGCTGCTCAACGCCGCCTGTGAGGAAGATTATCTTGGCATCCTCGCCGCCGAGCTCAATAACAGCATCGGCATCGGGGTGCATTTTCTTCACGGCAAGGAAAGCCGCGTGTACCTCCTGAACGAAGGCAATACCGGCAGAATTTGCAAGTCCGAGACCTGCCGAGCCGGTGATACAGACATTGAACTCATCCTCAGGATAATCGGCGCGGATGAGCTTGAGCTGATCCGTCACAGTCTCCTTGACCTTTGAAAGATGTCTCTGATATTTTGAGTAAAGAATACTGCCCCGGTCGTCGGTAATGACGGTCTTGACAGTAGTTGAACCAACGTCGATTCCGAGAGAAAGTTTGTTTGTCATGTTTTCACCTCAAATAATGATCTGCTGAATATATTATACTGTATCCCGCACAAAAAATAAAGCGGAAAAGAATGTAATCTAAAAATCAGGCGGTCAACAAGACCGCCGCTGCTTCCGCAGAATTATTGCTGCTCATCGGGCTCAGTCCCGGACGTTTCCTCAGGAGCAACCGTGGTAGTCTGTGCCGGAGCAGCCATAGTCGTCTGTGCCGGAGAAGACGTGGTAGTCTGTGCCGGAGAAGGTGTGCCGGAGCTCTTGTATACAGTTACGATGAAGCCGCTGTAATTATTGCCTGAAACTGTGTACTCACAGCCGTTCGGAACAGGGACATCCGTGTCCTCATTGGCATCGTCGGACGCGACGAAATACACCTCGTATTCCTTGCCGCTGTCGTCGGAAAATGCAAGGTGTTCGCCGCTGTAGGGATACTGTTTTTCGAGCAGCTCGATATATTCCTCCATGCACAGATCATTCTTTGTCATATAATATGCGTGCGGGATGCCTACATAGCGGAAGTGCCACGGTTCATACTGTATCTGCGTGATATTCTCCTTATTCTCGGGATAACGCAGGATGAAGCCGTACTTGCAGCAGTTCTTGGTGAACCACTCAAAATCGCCCGTTCCCTGATAGTCATAGTCAGGTACAGTCGAAAAATCGAACGCATAGCCGGACTCATGCTCACTGTAGCCGGGCTTTGCAACTCTTGTTGACTCCTCGCTCCCAGTGTTTGCAAGATCCTGCTCATAGAGCTGTCTCTGGAAATCGTTGGTGCGGTAAGAGCCGTAGATTATGAGGCTGTCGTTGTGGTAGATATCGTAGAAATCGCCTATCATCTTCACCATTGCATCATATACAGGGCGAAGGATAGTATATGTCATGTCAACGGTGCCGAAATACTCGATGCCGTTGTCGTAATTGAGTTCAAGGATGCTTACGAGATCCTCTTTTCCGTCGGTGAAATACTGGTGGTCGTTATTAACAAGTATGAGGTCGCCCTTGTACTTGTCCTTAGTCCTGACGAGGCTGGAGGAATAGATCAGCCTGTTGGGGTCCTCCGGCTCAGTAGGGACCTCAGTGGACTCTATCTCGACCTGAGCCTCGGTAACTGTCGGGTCATCGCCGACCTTCTTGCTGCGGTCGAAAGCGCCCTTGATGATATATGCTCCTGAAGCAATAAGTACAGCGCATATCGCAAGCTCAGTGATCTGCCTGGTACGTCTGATGCTTTCCTTTTTACTTATCTGTTTGCGTGCCATTTTTAACTCCTGTTCTCCGCGCACTGAGTGCGGATTGCTTTTGTTCCCTGTGACTTTTTCTGTCATTTTTCTCTTATTAGTATTATAGCACATTCCGGCGTGAAAATATAGTGCTTCAGGTATATATTTGTTGTTTAGCTGAAATATGAGAGATGCGTGGCAGAGTTTTTTGTTGACTAAGCACAAACCAAGATTTATGATCGGCATATTGTCGCATCGGCAATTGTGTATTTTTCACACATTGAGCACTTTCTGATTGTTCAGTGCGACTATGGCGTAAAAAATACAGCCTCCGTTTAGCACTTATTGCACAATATTTTAAAAACCCCTTGAAATACTAAATTTTTAATGTTATAATGAATAAGTAAAGATATGCCCGGAATAGGAAAATTCAAGCAGCAAGCCGGTGTCAGCAGCCGGCAATTCAGTTAAGGAGTGATTTTCAATGATTTGTCCTCAGTGTGGAAACGAAAATCCGCCGAAACTCAAATTCTGCGTAAACTGCGGCAGGAACCTCGAAAACCCGCAGGAAGTGAACTACGAACAGGTCGATATGGGCGGCTATCATACGGAGGAGGAGCCCGGCGCCGGCGGATTCAAATTCGGCAGCGGTACCTTCACCATAAGCGACAGGCCGTCAAGGGAAACATCCTCCGACTTATATACAGCCGACGAGCTCAACGATGACGACGAAGAATTCGATTTCTCCAGCTTCGACGAGCCGTTTATCCCAAAGCTTGACACCGAAAGAGTCTCGCTCCCACACAGTCAGCAGCAGAGCGGTATGCCACAAATGGGTGGTATGCCTCAGATGGGCGGGATGCCGCAAATGGGCGGGATGCCTCAGATGGGCGGTATGCCGCAAATGGGCGGGATGCCTCAGATGGGTGGCACGCCTCAGCAGGGCGGTATGCCTCAGCAGGGCGGGATGCCCGGATTCCCGCAGGCTCAGCCCATGATGTACGCTCAGCCGCAGATCATAGGCTACGACCCGAGCGGTATGCCTATCTACGGTCAGGTGCAGCCTATGATGTACGCTCAGCCGCAGATCATAGGCTACGATCCAAGCGGTATGCCTATCTACGGTCAGGCTCAGCCTATGATGTACGCTCAGCCGCAGATCATAGGCTACGACCAGAACGGGATGCCCGTTTACGGTCAGCCGCAGCCTGTGATGTTCGCCCAGCCGCAGATGATGAACGAGAACGGCGAACCAGTACAGCAGTCCTTCCCTCAGCCTATGATGTACGGTGGGATGCCGATGCAGGGAATGGGCGGGATGCCAATGTACGGCGCACCGCAGCCCCAGGTTCAGCCCCAGCAGCCTCCGCAGCAGCAAAAGGACAAGGACCGCATTGACGTTCCCGATGATTTCTGGGAATTCTTCGACGGCGGCAAGTCCACCAAGCACGCTCCGGATGCTATGGACGACTTCTTCGGCAAGCACAGCAATGACATGAGCGGCGTCTCAGCAGACAGCCACGACCTCGGAAGGCTCAGAAAATTCGACAAGAAGCGCGTTGACTATATGGGAGATACTCCTATTGTTGACGCTGATAAACTCAACCCTAACACGTCGGCTAAGTTCAATAAAATGTATATGCGTCAGACCGCTGTGGTCAATGCAAATGATCTCGCCGCAAAGGAACAGACACATACGCAGGATATTATGGGAGTTACGCGGGACGTCGATGTCAGCAGGCTGAATTCCTATGAACATATAAAGTCAAGAGTAACTATGGGCGCCGCCGGCGAAGCCAACGCGAGTGAGCTCGAAGCTTATGTCCCCGAACACCGCGAAGCCATTATGTCGGGCGATATGCACGCGGTTGAGGCTATGCCCAAAAAGCGCACGACCTACAACGACGAGATCGACGCTATCGAGCTGCCTGACTATATGCAGGCGCGCAAGACCGTCAGGGACGATCAACCGGAAATTCCCGGCTTGCCGGAAATTTAATAAAATTCAGGATCAGAAAAAGATCCGGACAAAGGAAAAGGAGAATCCACTATGAAGAAATTCCTCGCAGAATTCAAAGCATTCGCCCTCAAAGGCAACGTCATGGACATGGCTATCGGTGTTATCATCGGTGCAGCCTTCGGCGCCATCGTTACCGCCTTCACTGATGACTTCATCAACCCTATCATCGCTGCGATCGGCGGCGCTGAGGTTCACGGTCAGACCGAGATCGGCAACACCGGTTCGTACATACTTTGGGGTGATTTCATCACAGCCGTTATCAACTTTGTTATCATGGCATTCTGTGTATTCCTCATGCTCAAGGGCATGAATGCGCTCATGTCCATCGGTAAGAAGAAGGAAGAGGAAAAGCCCGCTGAGCCTCCGAAGGAGGAAGTTCTCCTCACAGAGATCAGAGACCTTCTCAAGCAGCAGGCTAACAAGCAGTAAAATTTTTCTCATAAGGGCAGACAAAGGTCTGCCCTTTTTATTTCCGGATATCTCCTCAGAAAAGTCCCCTCACATCGTCAAAGGTCAGCGCCGGGTGAAGCGCAAGATTTATCCCGAACGCTATCAGCTGCGAAGCACGCTCCGCAAGCCTGTCGATATCCCGCGGAGTAACTATCATATTCGGCGTATTCTCCGGAATATCGGCAGATGTAAGGCTGCGGACGATCGTGTGCATATCCACCACCGTCGGTACCCCTACCGCTATGACCGGTATTCCAAGACTGCGGAAGGTCAGCTCGCTGCGGGCGTTGGAAACTCCGCTCCCCGGCGAAATACCGCTGTCTGTGAGCTGTATAGTCGTCCCGAGACGGCTTATATCCGAACAGGCAAGCGCATCCACCGCTATAACTCCCGCAGGACGAAGCTGTTTCGCAAGTGCGCCGACGAACTCCGCTGTCTCAATGCCCGTCTGCCCGAGAACTCCACCGGCAAAAACACTCACACGCCTGAGCGACGCAAGAAATGCCGCTTCGTCATCCTCACCAAGCTCATCACGAAGATGCCGCGTGGCAAGCACCCTCGCAGCCGTCTGCGGACCGAGCGCATCCGGCGTTATATCGTTATTTCCAAGCCCGGCAACGAGTATATCTCCCTCCGGGACAAGCCGCGCGAGCTCCCCTGCAAGCTCCTCCGCCATAAGCTCATAATCGTCCGAAAAGCGGCTGAGACTTCCGGCTTCAAGGGTGATATACCTGCCTCTGCCCTTTCCGAGAGCTTCAAGACAGCTGTCATCGCTTATGATTATTTCCGTGACGGAAAAAACCTCCCCGCGCTTCTCGCAGCGCACCCCGGCGGGAAGTCCTCCGTCAAAGCTTTCGAGAGCAAGATCGGTCCTGATGTTCATTACAGCCTCCATTATTTGTACAAATTGCCGGAATCGGGCATGAATATGCGCCCTAATATTTCCACTTCTGCCTATTGAAAATTGCTGTGCAAAATGATATAATTAATAATGTCTCAGTAGGATAAGTGTGCGTTGCACTTATCGGAGCATACATTGTATGCTCTATTATCTGTCAATTGCGGGGAGATATACATTCCGCAAAAATTCAAGGAGGTGTACAGAATGCCGAACATCAAGTCCGCTAAGAAGAGAGTCAAGGTAAATTCTACCAAGGCTGCTGCCAACAAGGCAAGAAAGTCCAATCTCAAGACTGTCCTCAAGAAGGCTGACGCTGCTGTAGCTAACGGCGCTGCTGATAAGGCAGAGGCTATCAAGGTAGCTATCAAGAAGGTAGACCAGGCTTGCGCTAAGGGTCTTATGCACAAGAATAAGGCTGCAAGAAAGAAGTCTCAGCTCGCTAAGAAGCTCAATGCTGCTGACTAATTTTCTCTTTTATCAATAAAAAATGAACCCCCTGTGTATCTCACAACACAGGGGGTTTTTGTTTGACAACAGAAGACATTCATGGTATAATAGCATTGCAGGTCATCCTGCAAGAGCATTGCGTTGCGGCAGGCGGTTTAAACTTCCCTCGGAAACGGGGGTGAGTTCAATGAGTGCATTGGAAATACTTACACTTCTTAATTTACTTATAAATTTCGCTGCATTTATTCTGAACAACAACAAAAAGAAATAACCGCCCCCATGGCTCAATAAGGCGGTTATTTCTTTAAATAACTTACTTACGAGGGCAAACCGCTTAGTCGAAAGACATACGCGATGCTCTTTCTTATATTATAGCACCCGCACTCAAAATTGTCAAGTATTTCAATGCAGAAAAGATCCCCTGTGATTAGGGCGGTACTAATATAGAAGTTTTTCAACAACTATTATGTAAAGACCTATACAGCGGGCTATAATAAGCATCCCCGGCAAAGCTGGGGGTTTTCCCTTAAACGCCCCATAGGAGCTCAGAATACAAGCTACGCCTGAAAAGGCGTAACAACACGGACGCACGCGGCTACGTTCTTCTGCGTATTTCTTACTTCTTATTCGCTATACGGATTTGAATTGTCCAGCGTTAATTGACCTGCT
>CAMOXW010000126.1 GCA_946629405.1 uncultured Ruminococcus sp. | reverse complement strand
GTGGGACGTCGAGGACGCCGTCCCCTACATTTCCAATTTTTCGCGTATGCGCTAAATTATGATTTATTTGAGCAGCGCTAATAACACAATGCCCCTGAGCATTTTGAAATGCTCAGGGGCTCGTTTCGTTACGGTTTATAGTTTTCCATGATGTCGATTATATCGGCTTCGTATATATTGCTGTTCAGCGTTCTTCCGTCTGCGTCTATGCACAGCGAATGCAGATCTCTCGGGTCCTCCTCATACGGATCATCGGACGCTTCCCTGCCCTCGCCAAGCAGCTTCACAGCATTGCCCTTGGGAAAGATGATATTCCCAGCCGATACCGTATAGCACTTCTCGCGGAACCTGTCAAGGAGCTCCCTTGTTCGGCTGTTGTACTCATTGTCAGCTTCCTTGCTTCCCAGCCACGCAGGATGTATCTCCGGCGGTAAGCCCTCATTTCTGAGACAGTCAGCAAAAATCTCCACCGTCTCCACGGGTATCGTCTCCTGATGAAAGGCGTCCACAGAAAGCAGGACGCGATTCACGCCGCTGTGGGCAAGCATTCGGGCTACAGCAGCGATGCGCTCTTTGTTTCTGCTGAAAAAACCGTTTGTTATTATCTCACGCCGCGGTATTCCTGCTCTCTCCGCTGCCCTGTGTATGGTGCAGACAATCTCGGGATACAGAAGCGGCTCGCCTCCAAATGTCATCAGCGACTTTACATCGTATACGCGGCAGACCTTTTCCACCACCTCTGCGGCTTTTGCTCCGTCTATGTGTCCGACGCAGCCGCGGTGGTCTCCCTGACTGCAATGGCGGCACCTTCCCGTGCAGCACATGGTTATGCTGAATTCTATTCGTTCAAGATTTTCAAGATATACGTTCATATAAACTGCTCCTTTTCATAATAATAATTATTATTACGTCGGTGCAGTACGGGAACTTTTCTTACTTCGGTGCGACGTCCCCTGTCATTACTGCACCGAGCAGTTAATTCGTTTCATCATCATTTCTGCGTCCCTCACATTGAAAGCACGATATCCTTGCCGCTGGGGGTGTACTCCTCAACGGTCACTCCGCATTTATCAAATAATATGCATGATGCCTTTACGCTGTCGGTCTCCGCATACTTGTTGCACTTGTAGACAACACGCTTTATTCCCGACTGGATTATTGCCTTTGCACATTCGTTGCAGGGAAAAAGCGTAACATATAATGTGCAGCCGCTGAGACTGCCGAAACTGCTGTTGAGTATGGCGTTCAGTTCAGCATGGCATACGAAAGGGTATTTGGTATCAAGAGCCGACTCGCCGTCACGCTCCCACGGCATATCGTCATCGTCACAGCCCGTAGGCATTCCGTTATACCCTACCGAAACTATCTTATGCTTGTCATTGACTATGCAGGCTCCCACCTGAGTAGAATTATCCTTGCTGCGCTGTGCGGACAGCATTGCTATTCCCATGAAATACTCGTCCCAGCTTATGTAGTCTTTTCTTTTCACGCATTTTCACCTCGTTATACGTTCTGATTTAATAGAATTATATCATATGCCGTGTACAGTGTCAAGCATAACGCATTACATCTCCGCCATTGCATAAAAAATTACCGAGCCCATTATTACAGACCCGGTATTTTTTCTGGCATTTTTATGGCTTTACTTGTTAAGCTCAAGGTACTTGTTAGATGAATCCCATCTGTAAAGTCCTGTGTTAACAAGAAGCTGGAGGTTATCCTTTGTGATAACATACGGCACAAGCAGATAGGACTGTACATACTTTACGCCGTTGTTATATGACTCGGAATCAAATACGCACTCGCAATCAAGTGACTCTGTAAGATTTGCCGCAGGTATCTCACCGTCGAGGAGCTTCTTGCAGACCTCCAAGGCAACTCCCGCCTCATCGCTTACGTTCTTGTATACAGTCATGGACTGCTTTCCGTCAACGATATTGCGGAGATTCTCAATGTCTCCGTCCTGACCTGTGATAACAGGCTGACCGCTGCCCTTGTAGCTTGACTCCAAAGCCTTGGTTACACCGAGAGCTGTTGAATCATTTGCACAAAGTACCACATCAAGGTTCTTGTCCTTGTAGTTCACTGAGAGAGTTCCCTTCATGTCCTTCTCGGCATTGTCAGTTTTCCAGCCGTCAGTGGCAACGCGCTCAAATGAGGTCTTGCCCGAAGGTACCACAAGCTTTCCTGATTCGATATAGGGCTCAAGTGTCTCATAAGCGCCGTTGAAGAAGTAACGTGCGTTATTGTCGCCCTTGTCGCCTGCTACAAATTCGATATTGTAAGGTCCGCTTGTGGAGTCAAGCTGGAGCTCATCACGCACGAAATCTGCCTGCATCTTGCCGACCTTGTAATTGTCGAACGATATGTAATATGTGATAGCGTCTGTATTCATGATAAGACGGTCATAGGCTACGATCGGGATATTCTTTGCCTTTGCTTCTTCAAGTGTCTTGGACATCTGATCGCCGTCAACTGCTGCTATAAGGAGGAGGTCAACGTCCTCAGAGATCATGCCGAGAACATCGTTGTTCTGCTTTGAAGCATCGTTCTGTGAATACTTCAGCACCACTTCATAGCCTGCTTCCTCAAACTGCTGCTTGAGATATAATCCGTCGCTGTTCCAGCGCTCGAGTTCCTCCGCAGGCATTGCAAGTCCTATCTTTTTCTTTCCTGCTTCTCCCTTGTCAGCCTGATCCTTGCCGCAGGATACGAGGCTTCCCATCATGACAGCTGCCATTGCTGCCGCAAAAAACTTCTTCATTAAAATCTACCCCCTGATATTGTAAGCTCCCTGTGGGAAATGATGTTAATTATGTTTATAATATTATTTTACACCCTAACATTCGTCATGTCAATACAATTTCCAATTTTTGGAATTTTGCATAATATACGAGCAGTAAATATATGCAAAATACCACAGGCCGCTTAACAAAATGTTCACCAAACGCCGATATACGCTTATTTTACGCCATATCAAATTATATAAAAAACATATGGCATTTTACTTTTTTCACTATTACCTACCATGCAAATAAGCTATCATAAATTACATTTTGTAATATCCAACTTCACTATTACATTTTCGTAATGTGTAATATAATTTTTATATTATGTACAAAAGTATCCATTTTCTGAATTTCACTATGCATATCCGCTGTCTTGATTAGTTTCCCGCCTTGTGGTATACTGTTATTGCTGCTATCTTTTCGGAGGTGATACTATGCTTTACTATATGTTCAACAAGCCCATGGGCTGTGTTACTGCCCGTTCAGACGCTGTACACAGAACTGTCATGGACTACTTTCCCTCCGAACTCGCTGAGAAGCTGCACCCCGTAGGAAGGCTGGACAAGGATACCTGCGGTCTGCTCATTCTCACCGACGACGGTATGCTCGATATAAGTATCATGCAGCCGAGCGAGCATATCTCCAAGACCTATTTCTTCTACGCTATCGGCTCAATGGATGACGAAAAGACAGCACTGCTGGAAAACGGAGTCCCTCTTGTCGGATTCACCACGGACAGGGCGAAGTTCCGACTGATAAAGCGGTTCCGCATAGGTGAGCTGGAAGAATTTATGCCCGAGAAGCGCCGTATGCGCTATATGAAAAATCCGGACGGTCCGGCATGCGCCGCCGAC
>CAMOXW010000125.1 GCA_946629405.1 uncultured Ruminococcus sp. | reverse complement strand
GTCAGCCTCTAACTGTCTGAAATATTTCCCCACAAATGAAAAATAATGTGCTATAATAGACATAACGAAACGCAAAAAGGTGGTTGACCGTTATGTCAGTGTTCCCAAAGGCCAAGTTCAGCATCGTCGATTTCTCAACCCGGTACAGTTCCGAGGAGAGCTGTCGTGAACTGTTCTTCCGGCTCCGCTTCCCGCACTGCGGCGGGACTCAGCTCGGCATGGTACGAACCCGAGGCCTTTACCGCTGCAATCCTGCCGCAAACAGATCTCTGCGACCAGCGGCACCGTTTTTCACGGGACACATATCAAGCTCGATCTGTGGCTTTGGGCGATGTATCTGTTCACGGTCGATAAGCGCCGCTGCTCGGCAGTCCAGCTGATGACAAAGCTCCGCGTGACCTACAAGACTGCGTGGTATATCCTCCACCGCCTGCTCATTGCAATGAGCCACCGTGAGAGCAGGTATTTACCCGCGAGGAGGAGAATGCCGGGATCTATGACCGCCTTAACGACAGATACCGTCACAGCTGGATGCGTGCCGTCAGGTATGCACATCTTATCTGGCCGGTGTCGGATAACATTTCGACCCTTATCCGCGCCGCGATGTTTGCGACAGGCCTTATGGTCTTTGACCCTGCAACAGTAACGCTTGGCACCCTCGCCGCTATGACGGGATATGCCTCAAGGTTCTGGCAGCCTATAATGAATCTCTCGAATATAATGAATAACTTCATCAACAACATCGCGTATCTTGAGCGTATTTTTGAAACGCTTGACGAGCCTGTCACCGTTACCGACAAGGAGGGTGCTTCCGAGCTTGGCGAGATCACCGGACAGGTCTCCTTCAACGATGTCTCCTTCGGCTACGAGAAGGGCAACGACGTTATCGAGCATATCTCCTTCGATGTCAAGGCAGGCGAGAGCGTTGCGCTTGTCGGCCCTACAGGAGCAGGCAAGTCCACTATCGTCTCCCTTATCTCGCGCTTTTATAACATCGACCGCGGCTCTATTACCGTTGACGGAGTCGATATTTCAGATGTCACGCTCAGATCGCTCCGCACACAAATGGGCATAATGCTCCAGGACAGCTTTATTTTCAGCGGCACTATCCTTGACAATATCCGTTACAGCAAGCTGGACGCCACCGACGAGGAGGTCGTCCGCGCTGCAAAAACGGTCTGCGCGGATCAGTTCATCAGCCTTATGCGCAAGGGCTATAACACAGAGGTGAACGAGCGAGGCTCAAAGCTCTCGGGCGGCGAAAAGCAGCTCATAAGCTTTGCGAGGACGCTTCTTTCCGACCCTAAGATACTCGTACTGGACGAGGCGACGTCCTCGATCGACGCCAAGACCGAGGCGCTGCTTCAGCAGGGCATCGCAGAGCTCTTAAAGGGGCGCACCTCCTTCATCATCGCTCACAGGCTCTCGACTATCCGCAACTGCGACAGGATAATGTACATCGACGACAAGGGTATCCGCGAAAGCGGCTCCCATGACGAGCTTATGGCGAAAAAAGGAGCCTACTACGAGCTCTATACATCTCAGTCTGCATAAGCGGACCGCACAGCAAAAACAGCGGACGGCGTTTCATAACAGAAGCGCTGTCCGCTGTTTTTATGCCTGTAGACAGGCGGCAAAAAAGAACTCCCGTATTTGCGTGAAATACGGGAGTGGAGCTTATTCGGTCTCTTTTCTGCGGCGCAGCTTCAGGAATCCAATGCCTGTCACCGCTGCCAGAGCAGCTGCGGCTGTTGCAGCAATGCCAAGGTCGATGCCCATTGGCAGCGTGCCGGAGCGATCGTTTTTGTACGAGATCTCCTGGTTGGATATGAGCTTGCCGGATATTTCTTTACCATCAACAGGCGCCTGCGCAGTACCTCCCTCGGTCCTTGTGATCGTTGTTGCGTAGTCGTCTGCCTGTTTCTCGGCCAGAGTGTAGGTCGTGTCCTTAGGCAGTCCCTCAAACAAGATCTTTTCGTTATGAGAGAGCGTGAACGGGAACGTACCGTCATTATTCAGTGTTATGGTTCGGTTTCTCGTGCCGTTAAAGGTGGCGCGTAATCCTGTTCCTGTCAACGGCGAACCGTCTGCGGAATTGAACCTGATAACAAAGCTGAAATCCTTTGTTTTGTTGCCTAAGTTGCCTGTAACGGTCTTGTCTACCAAAAGCGAATAAGTCGGCATCTTCTGGTTTTTGAGCGAATAGGTATATGCCGTATTGGCCACGGTCACCTCGCGGTAGAATTTGTATTCATCAAGATTGATCTTCTCCGTGACCGTTCCGGTCGTGAGAGACTCGTAAGCTATCGGGCAGTCCTCCCAAAGGAAATATACATATTCATAGATCGCAGTGTTTGTGTTGCCGGTGCTGACGGTCTTGGTCTTTTCAAGATTGCGGATCTCCTGCTGCCATTTGTTGGCCTTGTTCAGCTTGACCGTCATAAACTTCGGCTCAATATTCATATAATATGTGTTATCGCCGACAGTGTACCGCAGCGCTCTGCCAAGATAGGTGTTAAGGAAGGAGGGGATAGTGGACTCTCCTGCTGAATTGTCGGCCTTCATGATCGTACCGTCTGCTGCGATCGGCATTTCATTTCCGTTTTCGTCAAGCCATGTTTTCTTGACTGTGATGACGTACTTGTCGTGCAGCAGCGTCTTGGTGTTGGTGAAGGTCACAGAGTTCTTACCCTTTACAGTCTGATGACCGGTCGTAACTCCGCTTTCCGAGTCAGCATCGTTTTGCTGTGTGAACTCTGCAAGGCTCGTGTTTGTCAGCGTCTCCTCGGAGATCGTGTATGCTGCGCTTGCCGGGAGGTCTGTGAAATTGATGCTTTGTCCCTGTGCGAGCTTGACCTCATAGGTGAGACCGCCGTTCTTGTCAGTGGTCTTGCCTGACGGCAGCCAGCTGTAATGATAATTCGGAACAAGCCCCGTGAATACAGCTGTAAAGGTAAACTTGGTATCTCTCCATTCTGTATCGTCGTCAAGCTCGAGAGGCACTGGCGTTGCCGTGCCGTCGTTCTCAAACAGCCGGGATGTCTTGCTAAGCGTAAGGTCACGGGTCTTGATGCTGTTTTCGATCACGGCCTCGGACGTGTTATCCTTTGTGATCGTTCCAGAAGGATCGTCGGCAGTTACCTTCTCGTAGAGCTCGGTATCCTCTATCGTTTCGCTGACGGTGTACTGTGCCCCTACGGGCAGACCAGACAGAAGTATCTCCTCGTCGGCCTTGAGCTTGAAGGTCGCCTTGCCCTCGCTGTCAAACGGCGTCTTGGTGTAGGGCGAATTGTCAGACTTTTTCATTACCACATTGAAGATGAACGTCTGCTCGGGGTCAAGGACGAGGCCGTCCTTCATTGTCTTTTTCAGCTTGAGCGAGCCTGTTTCCTGATCGGTGGCAGTATTAACAAGCAGCGCCTTGCCGTCGTCGCCCTTTGTTACCTTCGGGTCTTTTTCGGAGGTGTCGGCCTTGTAGGTGTCGAACTTATCCTCCCAGAGGTAGAATTCCTCGTCGGAATTATTGACACTCATTTCAAGCTGCCAGTCGGGAGAATCTCCGCTTCTGACTTTTTTCCATGTGGCGGTCGCCTGCTTTGTGAAGTAGTATTCTGTCACATGGGTCTCGTCCAGCGGCACGCGAATGGTAAGGTTTATCGTCTGCGGCACGGTGTAAACGCCTGAGCTGACCAGAGTTCCGTCCTCGCCCGTGATATACTCATAGACAAATTCGGTCTGGCGGTCTGTAGCGGCATCAACTTCCTTTACCTCGCTTGCAGGCGACATTGCCGTGAAGCCTTCGGGTGCTTCGGAATAGTCCTGTGCAGCAGCCCTCAGCGCGCCCCCTGCAAACAGCAGGCGGGAAGCGGAATGCAGTGCGTTTGTGGAATCGAAGCTGTACCCCTCTTTCCCTGTAAAGAATGACTTGTAGTAATCTGAGTAGTACTCGCTTGTAAACTCTGTTGCGTCTATTTTATATGCTGAATTAAAATAAGGACCATACAGACGACTATTGTTAGTATTTGTTTCCCCACTATAGATAAAGGTCCCATTTGAGCTGCCATTATCTATGCCTATTAAGTAATCCTCGTAATAAACAACATCGAGATGTTTTGGATCACCCTGCATATAGCCGCCGCCATTAACTGGGATATTATTATTCTGAGCATTTTTAAACCTGGAATCATAGAGATTGATTCTGAAACAATTATCCATATCAGAGTTCGTAGAACAACTCGATGTAGTGTTCCATTTACACTTAGCAAAAAACTTACAGCAAATGTCATTTATTGCTGTTCCGCCAGACCCATGATTTCCAAGATTCGTAAATGCAGACCGTATATCACTAAGCTTGGTATCAGAAGCTGTTCCGGTCGAAAAATTACTTAAATCAATATATTCCATCCAGAAACAATTATAAAACCACTTATTTATAGTTGTCAGATTAGGACAATCTGAAAAACCTCTCAGGTCGATCTTCTGGAGAGCTCTACACTCACTGAACATACTGTCCACAGATGTCAGCTTGTCGGCTGCAGTAAACTTGGTATAGTCAAGCTTTATCTCGGTGATAGCTTTCATATTTTCAAACATACTTGCAAAAGTAGTGACGTTTGAGGTCGTGAAGCCACTGAGATCAAGCGATGTGACCATTTCACAGCCCTTGAACATCGAGCTCATATTGGTGACATTTGAGGTGTCGATATCATCGGGGAACGTGATCGAGGTAAGATTTGTGCAGCCCTCAAACATACTCTGCATCGAGGTCACTTTTTCTGCGTTGAATGCGCTGAGATCGATCGATTTGAATTCGCTGTTACTGCAGCCTTTGAACAAGTCCTGACAGCTGACAGGCAGATAGATTATATTTGCATCGCTCCACCATTTAACATAATTGTTATCGACCCAAGCGTAGAAATGTCCTTCCTCTCCGCTTATGTCATAGGTAGTGCAGTCTGTATAAGTTCCTGTCGGCGGCGTTTCGGATCTTTCAAATCCTCTGACCCAGTTTTTGCTGCCCAAAAGACTTTTCAGGTTATCATTGATCGTAACAGCTAAGACGCCCACCGAGGGCTTCTCGTTTTTCAGATGCACCGTCGGGAACTTCGGGGCGTTTTCGTCAACCGTTATCTCGCCTACCCATGACTTGTCGATGAGCTTGGTGTCCTCGAAGGTCGGCTCGTCGTTTACGCGGATATACTCCGCCTGCTCGGGAGAAGCGGTGTCATACTCGTGTGTCGAAGTGTTCAGCACAAGGTATTCTATCGGATCGTTGTCGCCGAACACGACGCTGCCGTCTGCCACGCTGAAGGATATGTCGCCGATAGCTGCATAGCCCCTCGGGGCGGTCGTCTCGGAAAGGGTATAGCCGCTTCCGGGTATCAGCTGCGCCAGTGCGTATTCGCCCTTGATGCTGCCGCTTTCGGCTGTCTGCTTCCAGCTCGTGCCGTCAAAGCTCCACTTGAAG
>CAMOXW010000124.1 GCA_946629405.1 uncultured Ruminococcus sp. | reverse complement strand
CCTCTGCCCAGCGTCTCTCGGGTGAGCGGGCACGATAGAAGAAGAAGCCCCGCACCCCACCCCGCGCGGCCTCCTCCCCGCAGTTTTTTTTCGCATTCTTCTGGCCGGCGGGTATCCCGCCGCCGCCGTAGGTCCTCAGACCTACGCGGACTATCACGAACTCAATTCCGGCGCCGCGAACCTTTTCCCAGTCGATATCGCCCTGAAATTCCGAAATGTCGATGCCGGCGATAGAAGTAGTCTGTCCGTTTTCGCGGTAGAAGGAGTAGCCGTTGCGTGTGACGATCTTTTCCCTGTCGCGGGAAAATTCCGGGACATTCTCATAGACCGGCAGAAAGACCTGTCCTATCGAGCTGTCGTTGTAGAGTATTTTTTTCCCGCTGAGCTGGTAGAAGGTCTCGTCCTTTTCTATGACAGCTCTTGTACGGACCTGCGGGGCATCATCGACCGCAGTACCGGCATTTACGGGAACTGTGCCGTCATCGTCATCAGCCCGGTTTCTGAGCACCTCTCTCCCGAGGAAGCCGCCGAGAGCAAGTATGACGATGAACTCAGCAGCGGCGAGCCTTTTGAGAAAGCCGCCGCTCTTCCGGGACTTTTTCTGTTTTTTCTCAGGCTTATCCTGATTATCCTTAGTAATTTTTTCCTCAGCCATTTTAGCCTCCTGTTAGATGTTAGTGCTTAGAATTTAGAGAGTTTAGAGTTGAAAGTTGAGAGTTATTGTGTTCGCTAACGCTCACATATTTAAATCTGTCCGCGTAAGCGGACACCGCAACTAAGCTCTGAGTTCTGATAACTAAGCACTAATAACTAATAACTACTTACTGCTTACTAATTATAAATTGACTATATCTTATCATAGTCCAGACCGTATTTTTCGGCTATGCCGCGGGCTATGGGCTCGCTTTTGATGAGAAACTGTCCGCCGTATTTATGGCAGCGGCAGAGCAGCTCCGCGCCCTCCCGGTCTCCGCGCATAGCAGCCTTTGAGAACCATTCCGCAGCCTTGGTATAATTCTTTTCAGCGCCGCAGCCGTTCATGTGCATCTTCCCGATGGCCTTCAAAGCCTGTAGATTTCCCTGTTTTGCCGCAAGCTCATACATCCGCTTTGCGGCCTCATAGTCACGCGGGAGCCCTTTTCCGTGTTCGCTGCACCAGCCGAGGGAATACTGCGCGTCCGGGTCAGCCTGAGCAGCAGCCTTTCTGTACCAGGCAGCTGCCTCGGTGAAATTTCTCTGGACGCCCCAGCCGTTGAACTTGCACTCGGCGTAATTGTACTGTGACCTTGCATGGCCTCCGTTAGCCGCTTTCAGCCAGATGCCGGCAGCGGTTTTCCTGTCCTGAAAGAGCTTTCCGTCTCCGTTAAAATACATCAGCGCAAGGTTGTTCATCGCGTCGAGGTCGCCCGCAGCGGCAGCCTTTTTGTAAAGCTCGAAAGCTCTCGTCTGGTCGGCAGCGATCCCTGTGCCTTTGGCGCAGCAGACCGCCAGGTTGAACATAGCAGGCGGATAATCCCGGTCGGCAGCTCTTTTGTACCACATCACCGCTCTCTCTCGGTCGGCGGGAGTGCCGATGCCGTTGTAGTAGGCGTTCCCGAGGGCGAACTGTGCTGACGGGATGCCGTTTTCGGCGTCCATGACGAGCCTTTCAAAATCGCTGTCAGTTTCGCTGGCGATGCCGTATCTTTCGGCATAACGCGCTGCTCTTGCCGGGTCAGCCGCGAGGTTCTTTCCCCCGACCCTGAAGCACAGCACCAGAGCCTTCTGCGACTCAAAATCGCCCTGTTCGGCAGCCTCCCTGTACCAATAGGCCGCCTTTGACAGGTCAAGCCCGGTGCCGATACCGTAGTGCCAGCAGGCGGCAAGCTTTTTCTGGGAGCTGCAATCTCCGCGCTTGGCCGACCTTGTATACCACTCGACTGCGCGTTTGTAATCCTGGGCAACACCTCTGCCGTAGTAGAAGCTCTCACCGAGGTTGAAACAGGCGTCGTTATCGCCGTTTTCGGCTCTCCTGAACAAGTCCTCGATGACCGAGCCTGTAGGTGCGTGAATGCTGTCGGGAGCAGAGGGGGAGCTGTCCGCGACTTCCCAGCCGAGGGCGTAGGCGAGGCTGTAAGCGACCATTTCAGCCTTTTCCCGGTTGAGGTATTCTCCGACCGCTGCGATTGCCGCAGTGACGACCTCATCGGGTGACTTCTGACCGCTCTGCACTCTCTCGTTCTCGCGCAGGTATAGCTTGCCTATATCCTCGCTCAGGGCGACGTAGAAAGCCTTGTTCTCCTTTGAAAGCTTCGGGGCAAGGTCACTCAGAGCGGAGCAGAACCGCCGTCTGTCGCCGATAATATCCGTTCCGAACAGATCAGTGACCTGTTTTACGGCGTTGGCAGCCGCAGTGATCTCCTGTTTCATTTTTCCTCCTCTGCAAAAGCTGCGCGGATAGCAGAGCATAGCTGCTGCTTTCTGCCGGAATAAAGCTCAAGCTGCTCCGAGAGCTCCAGAGCGCGCCCGAGACGCTGGGCTGGAGTTTTCCCCTTGAAATAGCCATCGCCGCTTATATAGTCCGCAAGATAGCGTGCTGCGAGCTCTCCTGATGTCCAGAGCAGGCCGTAGTACAGCGTCCCGACCTCCGCGTGTGTAAGAAGTCCGTGAAGTCCCTCAGCAAAGCCGTTCGCAGCCTCCCTGAATCTTCCGGCATCGTCCCCGAGGGAGCGTGTGAGGTCGCCAAAGTCGAGCGCGGCATAGCCGTTCATAGCCGTATCGAGGTCGATAACAGTGCATTTCTTTCCGGCCAGCACATTGTCAGGCTTGGCATCGCCGTGAATTGTACGAAGCGGGATATCCGGGGTAAACACGCTGCTGAGCGTTTTCCCGAGTGCTTCGAGCCGGACGGTCATCCTGTGCTCCGGAGCGAGCTCCCTGAGGCGCACAAGATAGGCACGGAAGTCATGAAAGCCGTTTATGACCGGTCTGAGCCTTAGGTTTTTGGTAACGCGGATGAACGTACCGAAGGCAAGTCCGGAGAGATAGTCCGGACGTTCCGTGATCTCTGGCGTGATGAAAGGGTACATCCGCCACAGGGTTCCGTCCCGGACGGTATAGTTCCTGCCGCACGAGGTGAGGAATCCCGGGACGCCGACGCGCTTTTCGCCGGAAGCTGCGAACGCTGCTGCGACTGCGGAAATATTATCCATGACAGTCACAGGCTCACGGAACACCTCCGGGCTGAGTGACTGGAGAACGTAGGCTTTGCCGCGGGATGTGACCTTATATGTTGAGTTGATGTGTCCGTCCATGAGAGGTTCGGGCGTTTCGTCAGGGATTATCCCGAAATCCTGCGCGGCGATCAATTTTTAAGGCTCTGCATGGGGGCAGGGATACGTCCTCCGCGGCTTATGAACTTGGCGGGGGATTTTTCCCGGATAGGCATAACGGGTCCGCTTCCGAGGAGGCCGCCGAATTCGAGGGTCTCGCCCTCCTTCCTGCCGATAGCCGGGATAAGTCTTACAGCGGTGGTCTTGGAGTTGACCATACCGATAGCAGCCTCGTCGGCGATTATCGCGGAGATAGTTGCGGGAGTTATGTCCCCGGGAACTACTATCATGTCAAGTCCGACGGAGCATACCGCGGTCATTGCTTCGAGCTTTTCAAGGCTGAGAACGCCTGCAACTGCCGCATCTATCATACCGGCGTCCTCGGAAACAGGGATGAAGGCTCCGGAAAGTCCTCCTACGGTGGAGGAAGCCATTACGCCGCCCTTCTTGACAGCGTCGTTGAGAAGCGCAAGACAAGCTGTTGTGCCGTGAGTGCCGCACATTTCAAGGCCCATTTCTTCGAGGATATGAGCAACGCTGTCGCCGACGGCCGGAGTGGGAGCGAGTGAGAGGTCAACGATACCGAACGGCACGCCCAGAAGCTCAGAAGCTCTTGCACCTACGAGCTGACCCATACGGGTTATCTTGAAGGCAGTTTTCTTGATGATATCGGCGATCTCGTCAATGGAAGCGTCGGGGTACTTTGTAAGTGCCGCACGGACAACACCGGGGCCCGAAACGCCGACGTGTATCTCGCAGTCAGGCTCGCCGACGCCGTGAAATGCACCTGCCATGAAGGGATTGTCCTCAACGGCATTGCAGAAGACAACGAGCTTTGCAGGGCCAATGCAGTCGCGGTCAGCCGTTCTCTCAGCGGCTTCCTTGACGATCTCACCCATTATTTTCACAGCGTCCATATTGATACCGGACTTTGTAGAGCCGATATTCACGGACGAGCAGATATTCTGAGTGACGTCAAGAGCTTCCGGGATAGACCTTATGAGCGCCATATCACCGGCGCTGAAGCCCTTATGGACGAGAGCTGAATATCCTCCGATGAAGTTTACACCGCAGGTGTCAGCAGCTCTCTGGAGAGCCTTTGCGAACTTTACGGGGTCATCACCGGGGCAGGCTGCTGCGAGCATAGCTATAGGAGTGACAGAGATTCTCTTGTTGACGATCGGGATGCCGTACTCCTTTTCTATCTGCTGACCCACAGCGACGAGGCTGCCGGCTTTGGAGACGATCTTGTCATAGACCTTTTCGCAAGCCCTGTCGATATCTGTGTCGATGCAGTCCAGGAGGGAGATACCCATTGTGATCGTGCGTATATCGAGGTATTCGTCCTGTATCATCCTGATAGTTTCGAGTATATTATAAGCGTTAAGCATTGACTAACTTCCTTTCAGAGCTCAGACATTGTGCATGGAGTTGAAGATATCCTCGTGCATTGTGTGGATAGAGAGACCGAGCTGCTTGCCGAGCGAATCCATTCTGTCCACCAGAACTGAAAAATCCGCATTTATCCCGGTGATATCCACCAGCATTATCATAGCGAACATATCCTGAAGAACGCTCTGGGTGACCTCTATAACATTTACGTTGTACTCAGCGCAGATACCGCTGACCTTGTGAAGGATGCCTACGGTGTCCTTGCCTATAACAGTTACGACTGCTCTCATAAAAAAACCTCCGTTTATAATTGCGCCTGAGCGCATAGTCTGTTATTATTATATCATTTATCCCTTCCTATGTCAATCACTTTACGGAGCAAACTTTAGTTTGCTGATGTGCGATGCACTTTTAAATCTGGAATTGGACAGTTTTATCCGGCCGGGGAGGCGCCGGATAACATCGCTGCCGGGGGATGTAATAACTTTCAACTCCCGGCTTGAAAACTGTTATTGACAAAAGCCGGGTTTGGGAGTATAATTACATTGAGTAATTATATTTGTCCGGGGAAATTCCGGATAGGAGGAATTATGGATATTATAATAGTCGGCTGCGGAAAGGTCGGTATAGCTCTTGCTGAGGTACTCTGCGAGGAGCACAATGTTACTGTTATCGACAAGAATGAAGCTCTCATCAACGCGGCTATCAACGATTTCGATATCATGGGTATCGCCGGCAACTGCCTCCAGACGAGCGTTCTTGAGGAAGCCGACGTTTCCAAGGCAAATCTTTTCATCGCTGTCACTACCTCTGACGAGGTCAATATACTTTCCTGCCTCATCGCAAAGAGGATGAAGGCAAAGCACTGCATTGCCCGTGTCCGCAGTCCCGAATTCGAGAACCAGCTCGTCTTCATGCGAGAGGAGCTCGGTATAAGCATGATGGTCAACCCGGATTACAATGCCGCCAATGAGATTGCAAAGGTGCTGCGTTATCCGGAGGCTATCAACATCGAGTCCTTTGCTAACGGGATGGTCGATCTTGCGGAGATAAGGATAACAAGCGGAAGCATCCTTGACGGTGTTGCTCTCAGCCAGCTTTCCCGCCGGCTGAAGCTCGATGTCCTGATCTGTGCGGTGCAGCGCGGCGAGGAACTCGTTATCCCGAACGGTAACTTCGTCCTGAGGGCGGGCGACAAGATACACATGAACGCCTCACACAGCGCAATGGTCAAGTTCTTCCGGAGCATAAGTGCTGCTTACCGCGAAAAGCGCGTTAAATCGGCAGTCCTCATAGGCGGTGGAAGGGTTGCATACCACCTTGCCCAGCAGCTTATTGAAATGGGCATAAAGGTCAAGATCATCGAGATCAACGAGGAACGCTGCATAGAGCTCAGCCAGCGTCTGAACAAGGTAAGCATCTCCTGCGCCGACGGCACCGATCATGATATCCTTGAGGAGGAACAGGTCTACGATGCTGACGCAGTGGTCACGCTTACGGGTATCGACGAGGAGAACATCCTTCTTTCGCTGCTTGCGAAGAAAAACGGCGTTGAAAAGGTCGTTACGAAGGTCAACCGTATGTCACTCATCCAGCTTTCGGACACGCTTTCGCTCGACAGCATCATTTCGCCGAAATCCATCACGGTCAACCAGATACTTCAGTACGTCCGGGCGAAGCAGAATTCTCTCGGCAACAACGTCACCACGCTCTACCGCCTCGTCAACAACAGGCTCGAGGCTATGGAATTCGTTGTCCGTGACCATAAGGAATACGTTGGAGTACCGCTGAAAAAGCTGAAAATACGTCCCGGAATCCTCATCGCGAGCATTGCGCGCGGTAACGACCTCATTATCCCGAAGGGGGATGACTGCATCAAGGTCAACGACAGCGTTGTTGTTGTAACGACGAACAAGGGCTTCCGCGATCTGAGCAATATTTTTGACTAAGGGAGCCTGATAAGTTCAATGAATTACAGAATGGTTTGGTACATCATGGGTCAGATCTGCAAGGTCGCTGGACTTGCCATGCTGCTGCCGATAATTGTCGGGGCGGTATACAGCGAGGATCACGTCGTGCTTTCGTTCGGCGTGCCGTTCCTGATCCTGATGTTCATAGGCCTTGCGGCTACGGTAAAAAAGCCTGCGGACAAGGCTGTATTTTCAACGGAGGGCTTCGTGAGCGTTGCTGCCTCATGGATAGCTGTTTCAGCCGTCGGAGCGCTTCCCTTTGTGATTTCCGGCGAGATACCCAATTACGTCAACGCCCTTTTTGAGACAGTTTCGGGCTTTACAACAACAGGAGCGACTATCCTGAGCGACGTTGAATCAATGTCGAAGTCGTGTATGTTCTGGAGGGCGTTCACTCACTGGCTGGGCGGTATGGGTATACTGATGTTCGTGCTTGCGGTAATGTCGAGCAATGATGCCCGGACTATGCACATGATGAGGGCTGAGTGTGCGGGCCCGAACGTCGGACGTCTCGTGTCGAAATCGAGCGTTTCGGCGCGGATACTCTATGGGATATATATTTCCCTCACGGCAATGGAGGCTCTGCTTCTGTTCTGCGGCGGAATGCCGGTATATGAATGTCTGATACACGCCTTCTCGTCAGCCGGCACCGGAGGCTTCTCCCTGTGGGGCGACAGTATCGGGCACTATAACAGTGTTTACATCGAAATGGTAGTGGCGGTGTTCATACTTCTTTTCGGCGTGAACTTCAACCTTTACTATTATATTATAGTACGCAAGTATTCCCTTGCCCTTAAAAACGAGGAAGTCAGGGTGTACTTCGGTATAGTTATCGCGGCTACGGTGATAATAACGGCAAATATCATGCACCTTTTCAGCAGCTTTGGTGATGCTCTGCGCCATTCGTTCTTCATGGTAGCGTCAACGATAACCTCGACCGGCTTTGCGACTGCGGATATCACGCAGTGGCCGGTATTCTCACAGACTCTGCTCCTGCTGCTGATGTTCATAGGCTCGTGCGCGGGCTCGACGGGCGGCGGCATGAAGGTGTCAAGGTGGCTCATACTTTTCAAGACAGGCGTCAAGGAACTGAAATATATCTCCAACCCGAGAGCTGTTGCGACGGTAAAGATAGACGGCAAGCCTGTGGAAAAGGGCGTCGTGCGCGGCGCGACATCATATCTGGTTTTGTTCATGCTGCTCATGGGCATATCGCTTCTGCTGATATCTCTTGACAGCTATACGGTGGAGGAGTCTGCCTCGGCTGTTATAACGTGTATGAACAACATCGGCTATGGACTGGGGAGATTTGGTCCTGCCGGCAGCTTTGGCGGACTCAGCGAGCTCTCGAAGCTTGTTCTCTGTGTGGATATGCTCCTCGGGCGACTGGAGATATATCCGCTCATCATGCTCTTTGCCTCTAAAAAGAGGTAAAATGCCGGAAGGCAGGAGCTGTTAACGTATTTGACGTCAAAATTCTGGCGTTCGATATAATATCATTATTCGCGGGCGGAAGCACAAGTCCGCGGCAAATACGGGGGTATGAAAAATGAAAAAATCATCAGGAAGGCTGCTGGCGGCATTCATCAGCCTTTGCACAGCACTCATGTGCGTCTTTCCCGGAGGGAATGGGTTTACAGCGAATTCGGCTGAGCTCATGATATGGAGCATCGCCTGCGTTGACGCTGTCCCGGGGGATCAGGTCGCACTCAACGTCTACACCTACAATCCGGTAGCGATCAAGTCGGTCACCGGCGGCAGACTCAAATGCGATTCGCCGCTTACCTTCGCGGGAATGTCCGAGAGGAGCAGTGTTTACAATGCGGCAATAAGCTGCACTCCGAGCGGGAATTACATGGATTTCAGCCTGAGCGGATCAAGTCCCTCTGCCGGCAGCGACGGTTCTGTCATCTTCACGATATATGTGAACGTTCCGGCGGGATGTCCTATAGGCTCCTACGAGATCAGGTGGGTATCCACGGAGATGATGACCAAGACTTCGGGCGGCTCGAATTATCTTCCGCAGCTTGAATACGGAATAATCAACGTTAAGAACGGCGTATCGACCGGTACGACGTCCTCGACCACAACGACAACAACAACTACCTCTACCACTACTGCTGCCTATCTGGACAGCGTGGGGCTGCACATTGATGTTGACCCTCTCCCGAAGACGGTTTACGGGAACGGGGAGGCTCTTGACCTCAGCGGCGGCTGCGCTTTGGTAAATATAGGTTACTTATACAGTGATCGTACTGTTAAGTCTGAGGATTTCACATTCGCGCTTTCCGAGCTGCCTGTCCGCACCGGAATGAACAATGAGTTCTCAGTGTATACCGACACTTCCGCTTACAATGCCTATGTTCCCGGAAATTATCTCATCACAGTCACAGTTGAAGGTATGGGCGAGAGCGAGACGATATACATTCCTGTGGAGGTACAGCCTCAGACGACGACTTCGACGACTTCGACGACTACCACCACTACAACAACGACAACGACAACTACAACTTCCACTGATGTGCCGGTAAGCATAGTCTCAAGGAACTGCCGTGTTGACCTGAACGGCTTCCCGCTGAAGATGGAATACACTGTCGGCGAAACTCTCAGGCTCAGCGGAGGCTATTACAGCGGCTATGCGGACGTTACCTACTCCGACGGCAATACTGCTCACGGCGAATGGTACAGAGCGAGCATCGGCGATGTGAGGAGCTTTGAGGTAAACTATGCGGGGATTTCCGAGACATACTACCTGAGGACGGATACGTCTGATGTGAATATGAACGAGCCGGGCTTTTATGAGATAAGGCTCCTTCTCACCGACCGGAGCGGAAGTACGGTCTATGCTTCAAACAAATTCTACATAGAGGTACAGGCTCAGACGACCTCCTCGACGACTACCACCACGACGACTACCACCACGACGACTACCACAACGACAACTACCACAACGACAACTACCTCGACAACTACTCACGGCGCTGACCCATACATCATTATCGACCAGCCCGACCAGAGCGAGCTCTATGCCGGCAATTCCGTGAAGCTCAATATAAGGAGCTCTGTGGGAGCAGCGCCCACGGTCTACTGGATATCTCCGGGGGATTATTCCGTTGCCGAGGCAAGCATCGATGGTACCCTGAAGCTGAAAAAAGCCGGAACGATCAGAGTTACGGTTTACGGCAATGTAAAAGGTGTGGACTGCGATGCGAGCGTTGACCTTGTGATAACCGATAATCCGCAGCAGACTACTTCGTCCACAACAACGACCACCACGACCTCAACAACCACAACAACAACTTCCACCACGACCTCGACATCAACCACAACAACTACCACGACCAGCACCTCCTCCACTACCTCGACAACTGTCACGATACAGCCCGGCGATATGCTCGGCGATGCCAACCTCGACGGCAAGGTCCTCGCTAACGATGCTTCGCTCGTTCTTATCGAATACGCCGATAACGCGACCGGAAGGACTAACTTCAACGACCGCCAGAGAGCTGTTGCGGATGTTGACGGTGACGGCAAAATAATCGCAAAGGATGCCTCACTGATACTCAAATATTACGCCTATTTGCAGGAGGCTGCCTACATCGACATGAGCGAATGGGTGAAGCACTTCACATAAAATACCAAACCCAGCCCCCTCTGCGGCTGAGATAATGGGAAAAATAACAAAATATCATGAATTATCCGGCTTTTTTGAGGTCACCCCTTGACAAGCCGGATTTTTTTGGGTATAATATATAAGTGTGCTGTATTCAGGCATACTATATTTTGAGAAAAGGAGGAAAAATATGCCTACATTTAACCAGCTCGTTCGCAAGGGAAGAAAGGACCTCGAGACAAAGTCCACAGCTCCTGCTCTCCAGAAGGGCTACAATGCTAAGAAGAAGGTACAGATCAACCTCAGCTCTCCTCAGAAGAGAGGCGTCT
>CAMOXW010000123.1 GCA_946629405.1 uncultured Ruminococcus sp. | reverse complement strand
TGCCTCCTCGCTGGTCAGCGGCTCTTCCGCGATCATGAATCTGCGGGTGTTCTCCGGACTCTGTGAATCGTCTTTGGCATAGCCTACCAGCTTAACATCATATATCTCATCGAGCTTATATTTGCTGAGAGTGTAAGTTCCCTCATCTGTCTCGGTAAGCACCTTGTCTCCGTTATACAGCTTGTATGTGGTGTAGTAATCACTTGGCGTCCAGCTGAACACGACTTCATTGCCCTGTGCTTTCACCTTGAAGTTCTGGACCGAATGCAGAATAGCGCTCACCTTGTTGCTGAACTTGCTGTATACCGGATCCTTCCTGTACCGGACCGCCCTTACCTCGTACTTGTACTTCTTGTCGCTCCTGGCTCCGGTATCGGTGTACGAAGTGTCCTCAATATTATCGATGACTTCGCCGTTCCTTACGATCTCGTAGCTGATGGCTCCCGGTATCTGCCTGAAGCTCAGCTTCACCTCTCCGTCGCTTACATCTACTTTAAGCTTAGGTCTTTTGAGGCTCGGCACAGCTTCGGCCTTCTCCGCCTTCTTCACATCGGCTGTCAGGAATCCGTTGCGTGAAACGACGGCATATGCATATGTGTCCCCAGTCCTGAGCTTTGTATCCTTGAAGTATGTATTTGTGGTGTAGTTCAGATACTCGTAGTCCCCTCCGTTTCTCGATCTGTATACCCTGTAGCCTTTCGCGTTTTTTGCGTCATCCCAATTGAGCTTTACGGTCGAGAATGTGCAGTCGCTTACAGTAAGCCCCTTCACCTGCTCAGGATCAGCCATTGCAATCAAAATGACTATCACTGTGAGCAGCAGCACTATATCAGTGATCAGGAATTTTTTCTTATTCTTTCTAACCCACATGCGGACTTTTTTCATAACTATATAATTATAAAATAACGGCGAGTGAAAATCATCCGTTTTGCCTGCGTCAGGCTCTTCTTTTTCTGTAAATCAGAGCGGTTATCATAAACACGAGACCTGCCAGAGACAGCCAGGCGCCTCTCTTGAGGTTCTTGTTTTCAAAAACCAGTTGTATGCTGTGCTCACCTGCCGGAACCATCGCGCCGGTGAAGGCCACATTCAGGTCGTCTATCCGCTCCGCCTTTTCGCCGTCAATGTAAATATCCCAATTGTGATAATCACTTATGGACAGATACAGTACCCCCGGCTTGCTGCACGATACCGTGCCGTTCACCTCTTCATTGCCATAGCCCTCTATATCCAGCTTGTTTGCAGAGAGCTTTTTCTCATATCTGTCAAAGAGCGACACGTCCATTGCCCTTACCTTCAGGCTTTCGTACTCATACTTGCCCTTCTTTGACAGCGTTATCTTGATGCGTCCGTTCTCATAGGAATCATAATAGCCCATGTTGAGGTCATAGTCCCTGATAAACGGTATCGCCTGGTTGTTTATCTTGTTGTCAGCCATCTCACTGACGTACTCATTCTTCGCGCTGAGCACAAATGATCTGCTCTGTCCGCCTTCAGCCGATCTGAGGAGCCCGTCAAACGATACCACGAGCTGGCTGTTCTCCACCTTTCCGAGATTCAGCGAAAACGACGCGTCGTCCTTTTCGGCGATGATCTTTCCGTCTTTTATAGTGACACCATCAGTCGCAGCTATTTCGTACGGAACCTCGGTGACGGCGGTCTCTATATCCGCCGGAGTCACTCTCTCAAGCCCGCCCGGATCCGCGTTATCGGAAAGCACTGCCGCCTGCAGCAGAGCCTGCTCCCTCTCGAGTCTGCCCAGCTTCTCAAAATCACTCATGGTGATGTACTTGTCATACACATAACCCAGACTCACATCGGCCTTGTTTCTGAACACATTGACACCGTCAATATTGTCGTAAAACTCAAAACCGTATCCGGCATACTCATCAGAACCGGTCCTGTCGTGCTTTGTATCATCTCCCAGGAAATATTTGACGCCCATAAGGTAGTCGAGGCCTGCCCTGTTGTCGTTCGACAGCACAAAGACCCTCTTTGAGTATCCGTAGTTGTTGCCAAGCAGGCGGTTGAACTCAAGCTGCCTTTCAGGCACCCTGCTGCTGTATACGTAAACAGGTTTGGTCTGCCACCACATGCTCTCATTAGGAGGCGACTTCACTACATGGCTGTAGAGAATAGAATCAACCTGGTCTATTCTGTAGAATCCGTCATCATCTATCTGGTTGCCCACCCTCTGAGTCGAAGCTTCAAGAGCCTTATTGATTCCGTTGTTGCGCACGAACGAACCACGGCTGTCAAGGAAGGCGACAGTCCAGCTGCAGCTTAGTATCGCGACTGTCAGGACGATCACGAGAGCTTTATCTGCCCGTCTGAACGCAGGCTTATTGCGCGAAGCTGCCAGTATAAGGAGGAATGCCACGCCTCCGAGCAGATGGATGCTGAGGTAGAGCAGGGCTCTTCTGCCCATGTCGACCATACCCGCGGCGTATACTCCGACTGTCCACGCCGCCATTACGCATAGCGCCAGAGCGCACATCACGAGATTTCTGTTTTTATGCTGACCCAGCTTTCCAAGCTGCTCCGCCGCAGTCCACGACGCGAAGAACACAAAGATGAACATCCACCGGAGCGACGGATATCCCATGCCGTTCAGGAAGCTGCAGGCGTATGGCAGCAGCATTGCGATAAAGCCAAGAACAGTCATTATGATATCCGTGCGTTTGCGGTTTATCTCAGGCAGCGCGGCAGCGATAAGCATAATCGCGATCACGGTAAGTCCGGCGATATGGTAAGCGGTGGTGTTGCCCGTTCCGATGAGCTCTCTTCCGAGCTCAATATAATAGTGCCTGTCGAAGAATATCGATATGGCATCGGTCGCGCTTTCAGACGATGCCGTAAACAGAGCCGGTACGTCGATCATCAGCTGGAAGCCGGCGAGCATAATTCCCGTGAAGCCCCATACAATAAATCCGCCAACCGTTTTCAGATAGTTCTTTACGCTGAACTCACGATACGCGAAGTACCTGAGCAGTATGTAAATGAATACGGCCACTCCCGCCATATACGCGTAATAGAGGAACCTTATAAGGTAGCACGCGACGGAGATGATGAATATGAGCGGTGACTTTCCCCTGTAGATGCGCTCGACTCCGAGTATGAGCAGCGGGAACATGAATATGCTGAACATCGCGTCAGCATGTATCAGTCCGATCACGATGAAGTAACCCGAGAACACATAGCCTATGCTTCCGAAGATGCTCTCAAAGACGCCTGCTCCGGCATATCTTATGAAAGCGAGGAAGGCCAGGCCGCCGCAATACATCTTGAGGAGCACCGATAACGTGTAGCCTAGCTCTATGTAACCGGCAGGGAAGGCTGCCGCGATCCAGTTGAACGGGTCGAGTATGTAGTTGGTCTGAACGTCCATGCCCAG
>CAMOXW010000122.1 GCA_946629405.1 uncultured Ruminococcus sp. | reverse complement strand
GCTTTTCCCGCACGGCGAATTTAACGGAAAGAGCTGCGGACTTGGCTTCCGTGACGATATTTCGGGCGATATGACCTGTGTTCTGTCGATGCTGAACACCGTGGACGGCAGACTGAAGGGCGGTATCGACATACGCTTCCCGCTTGACCGGACGAAGGCTGAGATAAGCGGAATAATCTGCGAAAAACTGAGGGATTCCGGGTTTGACGTCGATTCCTGCGAGGGAGTTGAACCGCATTTTACTGACGAGAATTCAACATTTGTACAGGCATTGTTGAAAACATACGAGCGCGTGACCGGTGAAAAAGGCAGGTGCATCTCGATCGGCGGCGGGACTTATGTCCACGAGATCCCGGGAGGAGTGGCGTTCGGCGCAGAATTTCCTGGCGAGGACGGTCATATGCACAGCCCGGACGAGTTCATTACGGTAGGAAATCTGCTGAAAAACGCCGAAATAATGGCGGAGGCTATTTTGGAGGTCTGCGGGTAATATGTAGGACGGCTTTTTGCCGTCCTTTTTTAGCGCTTTGTGGTTTTTGTCCGTGTGGTGGTGTCGTCATCGCCGTCGAGACCGTCAATAATGTCGCCGGCAGCGTCAGTCACTCCTTCTATGATCTCACCGCCAGCCTCGCCTACTCCGTTGATAGCGTCGCTGACGTGCTCGCCGGCGGAGTGACCGTACATGGTCGTCGTCCTGTTGTCGGGATTTGAGTCATAGGTCGTATCGTCCGAGCCGCAGGATGTGAAGGCTGTACAAACGGTAAAAAATATGGAGCATATTGCTAAAAGCTTTTTCATACAATCATATCCTTTACTTTTGATAACTGTGGACAGCTTTTCCACAGCGTAAGTTTATTGTTTACGAATTTTTCTTGATTATCCACAAGGTTTCAAAGTTTTTTTCAATCCCAGAACGTGAATATATCGTGGTTTTCCACCCTTTCAACAGAATTTTCAACAATTGCCAGAACTAATCAACAGTCAATTCAACAGCGTGTGGAAAACTTATCCACACCATGGTTAAGTAAATTTAGGACTATATTGCTGTAAAATTTTACCGCTTCTGTTCATAATCTTGAATTTTATGAAAACTTATGGTATAATTGCTGTGAGAAAAAATTGGAGGGCAGATATGTTTCAAGGATTTTCACAGGAGGCGCTCGATCTCCTTCTCGGTGTGAGGCTCAACAACAGCAGAGAGTGGTTTGAGCCCCGCAAACAGGTATATATTGATAAAATTTATGAACCAATGAAGGCGCTCGGTGAGGAGCTGTTCAAGCCGTTTGAGGATGCCAATGGCATGATGTACAAGGTCGGGAGGATCTACCGCGACGAAAAATTCCCGCCATACCTGCACTACCGCGATACCTTGTGGATATATGTGCGCTATGAAGCCTTCTGGTGGAACAAAACTCCAACACTTTACTTCGAGCTGTCACCTGAAGGTGCAGAGTTCGGATTCCGCATATCCAAGCCGGATGCGGCTGTGATGGAGCGCTTCAGGGCTCAGCTTTCAGAGAACTGCAAGCCGTTCATTGAAATGATAGAAAAGCTTGAAAATGAACATGGAGTGACTATCGGCGGCGATGAGTATAAGCGGAAGAAGCCTTGCAGCGTCCCTGAGGCGGAGCGGTTCTTCCTGAAAAAAGGGCTGAGCGCGTATCTGCGTGTAAGTGAGCCGGGGGTGCTGTTCAGCGCGGAGCTTTCAGGGCGCGTGAGCAGGCTTTTTGATGCGCTTGTGCCGCTGAACGACTATTTCCATGAGCTTGTGGAGCTTGAAGATATCGCAAGATCGCTCGAAAAGGAGAACTCCGCACAGGTGCCTGAGCCTGAGATAAACATGGTCAAAGCGCCGGATATCGACTTTATGTGGTGAAAACGGCATATCCGGCTGCTGATGACAAACAATGATCCATAGCTCCCGGAATGCAGTTTACTGCTGGAGATATTGTGTGCCGTTACTAAGCTAACAATTAATTACAGCTTGCTGAAAAAACCTCTTGCAAAACGAATACAGATGTGATATAATAATAAAGTATATTATAATAGGGGAGTATGGCGATATGCCGGAGATGTGCATCCGGACTGCTTTCCCCCGACAACAGGTAAGGAGGAACAAAATTGGCTAAAACAGGCTCTTCTACCGCTTCAAAGGGCAGACAGGTCAACAGCAGCGGCGGCAAGAAGAAATACACAAACTTCAAGCCGCGGAATCAGGGAAAACAGCATCAGGCTGCTAAAGGTCCGGCTGATTTCATCACCGCGCTGAAAGGTCCGAAATTCAACCCGTGGGTATGTATCTTAGCGTTCGTGATTCCGCTTCTGCTAACTCTGATCGCTTACTATAATTTCGATATCTATCCGCTTGGTGCTGGAAAGCACCGTTCGGTACTGACGCTTGACCTGAACGGTCAGTACATTTATTATTTTGAGGCGATCCGCGATGCCTTCTGGGGCGACGGAAGCCTGTTCTACAACTGGAGCCGTAACCTTTCAGGCGGCTTTATGGGTATCATCGGCTATTATCTGGCGAGCCCGTTCACGCTCATACCGATACTCATGCCGAGAAAGTATATCCTTGAAGCCATAATGATAATGCAGATCTGCAAGGTCGGCGCGTGCGGCTCTACATTCTGCATATACGCACAGAAGTCAAAGCGCGTTGCACCGCTCCCGTCTGTAATTTTCTCAACGATGTACGCTATGATGGCGTTCGTTGTGATCCAGCTCATCAACCCGATGTGGATTGACGGTCCTATCTTTCTCCCGCTGATAATCCTCGGACTTGAGTATCTCATCGACGACGGCAGAAAGATAAATTTCATTATCCCGACGGCACTTATGTTCGTTGCAAACTTCTACATGGGCTTCATGGTAGCAATATTCGTGGCGATATATTTTGTTTATTACATTTTCTTCGGCACGCAGAAAAAGTTCAACGGCCTGAAGGACTACGCGAAAACCTGCGGGATAATGGGTATTTCCACGATAGTCGTGCTGCTGTGCAGCTTTATCATGATACTGCCGGTGTACAATGCACTGGCGCTCGGTAAGTTCGACTTCTCTACTCCGGATTATGACTGGCACAAGCACCTGTTCAAGCTTCCTGAGCTCATCCCGACGCTTCTGCCGAACCAGTATTACTCAGTAAACGTTGACGAGGGAACACGATTCTACGGTCGTCCGGAGATATACTGCGGCGTGCTTACTGTAGTTCTTGCACCGCTCTACTTCTTCAACAAGGACATAAAGTGGAACCGCAAGATAGGTGCGGCATTCCTTGTGATAGTAATGGTCATGAGTATGTACATCAAGCCTATCAATATGTACTGGCACGGCGGTCAGGATCCGAACTGGCTCCCTTACCGCTATTCATTCCTCCTCTCGTTCGTACTTGTATCAATGGCGGCGGAGGTATTCGCAAACCTCGACGGACTGCGGCTTAACCCTAAGAGTCTGCTGAACGATATATTCGGAAAGCCGGCAGCGTCATTTGTATACGGCATAGGCTCATTCCTCGGAATATCACTTTTCGTTGTGCTGTTCGAGGCAAATATGAAGGACTATAATTACAACGAGTCTAAGTACAAGTATGTTGCAAAGGGGCTTTACTATAAGGCTGAGATGAACTTCGGCGCAGACCGCTGGGAGGAGATCTGGCTCGGCACACTGGGCTTCGGACTGCTTCTTGCGGCGGTATATGCCGTACTGATATTCACATACAGTGCAATAAAGAACAAAAATGCAAAGACTGTTCTGCTCGTGGCAACAGCCTGCCTCGTTTCTTTTGAGGGCGGCTACAACTGCTATGACTCCTTCCGCAAGATATATAAGGAGGTCGGCAACAGCTGCCATGAGTCATACGCTGAGATAACAAGTGCTCCTGAGGATATCGTTTCAAAGCTTGAGGACTACGATGACGGCTTCTACCGCTCGGAAAAGACCTTCAACCGCATGGTCAACGATGATATGGCTTACGGTCTCAAGGGCATTTCTCACTCCAGCTCGGTAATGAATGCAAGAGCTATCAAGGTAATTGAGTACCTCGGCTATTTCACCCAGAGCTATGAAACCAAGTATGAGGGAAGCAATCCTGTTGCGGACTCACTTCTCGGCATAAAGTATGTTGTCGATGCGCCTGACCGTCATGTAAACAGCAAGGTTCTCCTTGATGCTTCCTATGTCAAGATACCGGAGCTCACCGGCATAGAGTACAAGCGCTATGACGAGCCGAATCTCAAGGTCATCACCGATACGGTCGATATCTATGAGAATCCCAACGCTCTCGCGATAGGCTGGATGGCGGACAAGTCGATACTTGATATTCCTTACCTCGACGAGAATAACCCATTCAAGAACCTCAACACCTTCCTCGGTACAATGACCGGCAATCCAAACAAGGAGTATTACAAGTCACTCCCGAGCAAGGTGTTCTACGACGAAAATCAGGTAAGACTTCACGATTATATCCACACAGACATAAAAACAGGCGTAAGAACAGTCCATGACTGCTATGAATCCTACGATACATCGACCGATGCTGTTGTAAATGTACGCTTTACCTCCCCCGTTGACGGAAATATCTATATGCACCTCAACTCAAAGGTCAAGAAGGCGTGCAACGTCTGGGTAGGAATAAAGAACCAGCAAGGCGAGTATGCAGGCTCTCTCTCGTCAAATTACGATGGCTACGGTACATACTTCGACACCAACTCCTCACCTATCGTAAGGCTTGGTCCGTTCACAAAGGGTCAGGAGATAGAGGTCCGCTTCACCATTCAGCCATCCGGATCAGGCGGTAAGTATACCGGCTCAAATGAGTACCTCATGGTCAAGAAGGGCGACGGCTTCCACTTCTGCTATCTTGACGAGGAGGAGTTCGAGAAGGATATCAACTCTCTTAAAGCAGGTCAGTGGAATATTGATATGTCAAAGTCCAACGACCGTCACCTCGAGGGTACTGTAAACGTAAAGCAGGGGCAGGTCTTCGTGACCTCGATCCCCTATGAGCCCGGCTGGACTGTAAAGGTTGACGGCAAGGAAATGAAGAACATCGTCCTTGTCGAGAAGTCAAGCGACGGAACAGAGAGGCTTATAAATAAGGACAAGTCCAGCGGACAGGTAGCTCTCCTTGATGCGTTCATCGGTATAAGAATGGACGATATCACGGACGGCGAGCATACTATCACAATGACCTATACTCCGCCCGGATTCAAGATCGGCGTATTCACGCTCATTCTCGGTATTATCATAATAATCATGTTTGCGATCTACGACAGACGTTATAACCCTGTACTAAAAGCCCGCCGCGAGGAAAAGCTCCGCAGAAAGCAGGGCACAGAGGAGAAGCCTGAGGATGTGCAGGAGCCCCTTAAAAAGAAGGTCCAGATAATCAAGTCGAAGGGCGAGGTCGCCGGAGATGTTGAGAAGAAGGCGAAGGAAGCCGAGGCTAAGGCTGAGGCAGAGGCGCAGGAGCTCAATAAAAAGGCGGAGCAGCTCATCGAGAATTATAACGAATCAGCCGCAGAAAAGGCTGATAAAGCTGAGGAAGCTGCCGCAGAAGCTGTCGAAAATACAGCAGAAGAAGCCGCTGAGACAGCAGCCGAAAAGATTGAAGAAGCCGCTGAAAAGGCTGAGGAAGCGGTCAAAAAGCCCGCTGAAAAGCCAAAGTCCTCTCCGGCTAACTCAAAAAAGTCCGGAAACGGCAGTAAAAAGAAAAAGAAGAAAAAATAACAAAACGGCGGGTATTATACCCGCCGTTTATTGCATCAAAAAAAAGGAAAAAAATTTTTTGTTTTTTTTATATTTTTTTTATTTTTTATAAGATGTATTTTTTTTAATGTGTGTAGAGAAAGGTAGATGT
>CAMOXW010000121.1 GCA_946629405.1 uncultured Ruminococcus sp. | reverse complement strand
TCTTCCCGGTAAATTTCGTCTGCATGGCACAGTACGACGCAACAATGCCCAACGTATCGGTTGCATACCCTCCGGAGCAGCTCACCATGACAATGGGCGAGTACCTTGCAAAGCTCGGCAAGACACAGCTCCGTATCGCTGAGACCCAGAAGTACGCTCACGTTACATTCTTCTTCAACGGTGGTGAGGAAAAGCAGTTCGAGGGCGAGGACAGGATACTCATCAAGTCGCCTGATGTTCCTCCATTTGACCTCAAGCCCGAAATGAGCGCTTATGAAGTGTGTGATGCAGTAGTTGAGGCTATCAACTCCGACAAGTACGATGTTATAATCCTCAACTATGCTAACTGCGATATGGTAGGACATACCGGTATTTTTGACGCGGCTGTAAAGGCTGTTGAGGCTACTGATACCTGTGTCGGACGTATGGTTGACGCTATCCTTGCAAAGGGCGGCGCTGCACTCATTACTGCTGACCACGGAAATGCTGACAAGATGATGGAGCCCGACGGAAGTCCGTTCACGGCTCATACAACAAACCCTGTTCCGCTCATCGCAGTAGGCGTTGAGGGAGAGCTTACAGAGGGCGGCGTGCTTGCTGACCTTGCACCTACAATGCTCGATATCATGGGCGTTCCTCAGCCTGAGGAAATGACAGGCCACTCACTTCTCAGAAAATAAGGCAATAATTTTTTGAAGGCTGCTGCTCTGGCGGCAGCCTTTTGCTGATTTTTCACCGTAATTGGAGGAGCACTATGTGGAACGGCAAAAATAAAGCACTGACCTTCAGCTACGACGACGGTGTAGCTATGGACAGGCGGCTCGTTGAGATTTTCAACAGGTACGGCATGAAGTGTACCTTCAACCTCAACAGCGGACTTATGAACAAGTCCGGAAGCTGGATGAGCACTCAGGGAATACGCATTGACAGGCTCGGTCCGGAGGGACTTCCGGAGCTTTACAAAGGGCATGAGATAGCCGTCCACTGCGTTACTCACGCCAATTTGCAGGAGCTTGACGACGAGGCTGTCCGCCGCGAGATACTTGATGATAGGGCTGCGCTGGAGAAGCTTTTCGGCTGCAATATCAGGGGAATGGCTTATCCCTACGGCGCCTATGACGAGCGCATTATCCGTATTGCAGCGGAGTGCGGCATTGAGTTTTCAAGAACCTGCGGTGACCGCTACGACTTTGCCCTGCCGGAGAGACCGCTCGAGCTCAGGGCGACCTGTCACCACCGCAATGAGCGCCTTATGGAGCTGCTCGACGATTTTCTTGGATATTCCGGCGATGAACCGGCGGTGTTCTGTTTATGGGGGCACAGCTATGAATTCGAGCTGAATGACAACTGGGAGCTCATCGAGGGATTCTGCCGTAAAGCAGCCTTCCGCGACGACATATTCTACGGAACGAACAGCGAATGCTATTTAGGAGGACAAGTATGAACCCTGTACAAGCTATAAAATATCTTACACTCGTAAACAGATTCAAGTCAAATCACCCGAAGCTTCCGCAGTTTTTAAAGACTGCCGGTTCAATTGCTGACGTCGGAACAGTTGCGGAGATAACTGTCACGACGACTGACGGAAGGACTATCCGTGCGAATATTCGCATCAACGAGGAGGACATGAAGATACTCAGCGATCTACGGGAGCTTCGGGAGGGACAAAAGTAAAATATAATAGGATCTTTGTAAAAAATGTAAAATTTGAGCGTGCGAAATGTACTTTTTTTCGTCAGCATATTGACATTTGATTGAAAATATGCTACAATTTGATTACAATTTGGAAAATAAGGAGTTACTGCTCAATGATATCATTTCTTAAAAAGACCGCGGCGGTCTTTATCGCACTTACAATGACTGTTTTTGCAGGAACGCTCACATCCCCCGGCTTTTCCTCCAGTGCTGCGGAGAATTCGGCTACATGGCCTGTTCCTGAGAGTTATAAGAATATCACTACCTACTTCGACCCGCTGAGGAATGTCTACAATTCCTCCGGCTATCACAACGCTATCGACATCGAGGCTGCCGGCGGTGAGCCTATCTATGCAGCCCGCGCAGGTACGGTGATTTCAGCCGACTGGAAGGACGCCTACGGAAATATGGTCATCCTTTATCACGCTGACCTCGGGGTCTATACCTTCTACGCGCACTGCTCCGCGCTGAATACCTATGCCGGTGCGACCGTTGCTCAGGGCGAACAGATAGCTGCTGTAGGAAGTACAGGCAATTCCTCCGGAAATCACCTTCATTTCGGCATCTGTGACACCCTCCTCGGAGGCTGGCCGGACGTTACATATTATGACCCGCTGACCTATTTTACCTACGACGGAGTTATCGCCGGTCCGGTTGAGGAAAGCTGTGAATGCTCCGAGGAATATGCCGGTATCTACACCACCAAGAACGTCAATACCTACCTGAATATCAGAAGCGGTCACGGATCAGGCTTCCCGGTCGTCGGACAGATACCTGCTGGCGCGCAGGTAACGGTCACAAAATCTGACGGCACATGGGCTCATGTTGAATATAACGGGATAAAGGGCTACAGCTCGATGGATTTCCTCCAGAAAACGGCTGATATCGAGCAGCCAGTGTCAGGTATGACGATCGACGGCGCGACACTTCCCGAGGGAAATCTCGTTGTCGGCGAAAAATTCCGCTTGCGCGGCGTTATAAACTCGCAGGCGGCTATAAAGAGGGTCTGGGGCGGAGTTTATAACTCCGACGGTAACAAGACCTCGCAGTGGTGTGAGGCTTCGCCCAATACACTTACATACGATCTTGCCCAGTATTTCGACAATAAGATTCTTTTCGGACAGCTCACGGCGGGCAGCTATATCTACCGCATCGAGGCGGAGGACACAAACGGCACAACATTTACCCTGCTTGAATCGGAGTTCTCCGAGACCGTTCCGGCGCAGTCCTACGAAAAGGGCGACGTCAACCTCGACGGTGAGGTAAGCATTGCGGATGCAGTGCTCCTTCAGAACGCACTCCTCAGCAGAGCCGGTCTGAGCGATCAGCAGAGCTCCTGCGCGGATGTCAATTCAGACGGAAAGATCACGGTCTTTGACCTTGTTATCATAAAAAGAACTGCACTCAGCATTGCGTGAATGCGGCTATTCTCCGGCAGTTTCAGTCTGCCGGAATTTTATTGAGGTTAGCTTATGAGTAAATTCAGAAATCAGCATATGACATTGAAATGGCACGAAATGATCGACGGTGAGAATACCTCACCCGCATCGCAGGCTTCACTGAGGGAAAAGGCAACTCTCGTCGGCCGAGTAGGACTCATGATGCTCTCTGTAGGCACAGGTGCGTGGCGCGTCCGGGCTTCTATGAACAAGATAGCAAGAGCGCTCGGCGTCGTCTGTGTTGCGGATATCGGTCTGCTTTCCATAGAGTATACCTGCGCTGAGAACGGAGAGACCTTCACGAATGCGCTTTCGCTGAGCAATACCGGGATAAATACAGACAAGCTTACAGAGCTTGAAAATTTTGCGGACGGCTTTGCTGAACGCGCCGGAAAATATTCGGTCGAGCAGTTCCACATGATACTTGACAAATTCCAGGAAATGCCGGCAAATTACCGCGCGATAAATCTTGCGCTTGCGTCAGCACTTGCGTGCTGCGGGTTCACCTTCCTGCTTGGCGGCGGACTGGTAGAAATGGTGCTTGCGTTTTTTGGTGCAGGCGTCGGACAGTTCGTCCGTAAGAAGCTGCTCGAACGTCATATCACCCTTCTTGCGAATGTTGCGGCAGGAGTTGCTGCTGCGTGTACGACCTATGTGCTGCTGATGAAGCTTGCTCAGTCTGTGCTGGATGTTTCGGCAGTTCACGAGGCAGGGTATATATGCTCGATGCTGTTCATAATTCCCGGATTTCCGCTGATTACCGGAGGTATCGACCTGGCAAAGCTTGACCTTCGCTCGGGACTTGAAAGGATAACCTACGCTCTGCTGATAATCACCATGGCAACTCTCACCGGAGCACTTATGGCAGCCTGTTTCAGTTATCATCCGGCGGAGTTCACCG
>CAMOXW010000120.1 GCA_946629405.1 uncultured Ruminococcus sp. | reverse complement strand
TCTGCTTTGCCATAAGCTCCGCTGCAATGATAGTCTATAACACCGTTCATCCAATCCGTTCAACGTTCTGAAACAGTTTTTTCTATTGAATCTCTTATATTATTGTTATGAAGATAGACAATAAACGGATCCAGCGGTCTTATGATTTCACAGATGCTGTTGATATACTCTGACGACTTTTGAGTATCAAATCCGAAACGCATCATTGTTTCACACATTGGGTTTTGCAATAATACGCAGTTAAACACATATCGTTCATTCGGTTTGACCGCATCAATAAATTCTTTCCATTTGTCAAGCATTATGGGACACTCAGTTTCCCAAGACAGAAAATCATAAATCTTGTACTGTAAAAGCCTATCAAAAAGCTCACCGCTGAAATGTTTCAGAGAGATAATATATCCGTCGGGTCCGGAAACTGCAGCCTGTATTATCAGCACCTGTTCTTCTGGTGAAAATCTACCAAATTCGCTTTGTTTTACAAAAGCATGAAATTCATAATCAGCCGGATGATCTCCGCTTCCTTCATCATAGAATTTTGCGCCAATACTATTTGCAATATGTTTTGAAGTTGTGCTTTTGCCCGAGCAAGGTAAACCTTCCACTATTATAAGCCTGTGCATAACATCATACCTCCGCAAATTACGATTTATATTAGTATAAATTATAGCATATCATCACTGCCGTGTCAATAAAAGTTCGGTAACGGTATGCAGTTTCCCATAACAAAAACAGCACCGCCGTTCAGTTTGAGTTCTGAGCGGCGTTTTTTAGACATAAATAAGAGGTATGCTGCTGTTCCCGATACCTTTTACAGCCACTTCTTCTTTTTGAAAAAGAGGAGGCTGAAAGCAACAATTACTACGCTGACCGCGATAACGGCAGGATAAGCCCACTTGTATCCGAGCTCCGGCATATACTTGAAATTCATTCCGTACCAGCCTGCGATAAGAGTCAGCGGCATGAATATGGAAGTGATTATCGTCAGCAGTGCCATTATGCGGTTCTGCTTTATGTCGAGCTGAGACTGATACAAGTCGCGTATCTGTATCGAATACTCACGCAGTGAAGCCGTCAGGTCGTGCAGGCGCGAGACACGCTGGATAAACAGGTGGAAATAACGGGTATTGTCCTCGTTGAAGAAATCGTTCTCGTTTTCTTCGAGCTCCTGTCCGAGGTCGAGAAGCTGTTCGTAGTGGATACGCATATCACGCAGGTCGCTCCTGATACGGCTGACCCTCTGTGACGGGTCCTTTTCTTCACCGCCGAGAATATTCGACTCTATCTGGTCAAGCTCCTTGTCCAAACGTTCGAGGACGATACGGTCGCGTTCCACTATCTGTTCGAGAAAGTCATATATGAAGCGTTCGAGGCTGGGCATTGTCCAGCGCTTCGAGCTTATGATATTGCTGATAGTATTGCCCACAAAGCCGCTGTCGTCAATGAAAACTATACCCTTTTCGTCAAGGGCAAAGGCAAAATTTATGTTCGGAGACGAAATGTTCTCCCTGTCGGGGATAGAAAAAGTACCCGTCAGCGAATCGTAGTTGACCTCCGCTTTGGTGGAATGTATCGCGGAGAGGTCGATGTCCATTTCGATCCCCATATCGAATTTTTCCCTGTTCTCCAGCCAGTCCGCAGATGTCAGCACGGCAACGAACTGTCCGTTCCTGCCTTTCAAGTCCAGGTTATTTGTTTTTTCAAGCGTGTTTTTGATATAGTAATACATATTCCTGCTCCCGTTATTGAAGATAACTCATTATACCATTATTTCACCGCTTTTGCAACAACTATTGCATAGACTCCTTGCTGTTCAATGCTATTTATGCTGTAATTGCTGCAAAAATACCGATATTACAGAGTAGACAAATCCCCGCTTTTATGATATAATGGATATACGGTATTGTACATCCATGATGCCTGCCGTTTGAATTTTTACTGTTAGGAGAGCGCAAATGGAATTGCTATCGTTTGTTATACCATGCTATCGTTCTGAAAAGACCATTGCCGGAGTCGTTGAGCAGATCATCCAGACCGTCAGAAATGACGGCAGATACGACTATGAGATCATTTGCGTGAACGACGCCTCCCCGGACGGTACACTGAACGTTCTCTGGAAGCTGGCTGACGAAAACGAAAAGATCATCGTCATCGACCTTGCCCGGAATTTCGGTCAGCATTCTGCTATAATGGCCGGCTTCAACTATGTCTCCGGTGACATCATCGTCTGCCTCGACGACGACGGCCAGACCCCGCCGAAGGAAATGTTCAAGCTCATCAACAAGCTTAGTGAAGGCTATGACCTTGTCTCTGCAAAATATCCGAAGAAGAAAGAATCCCTGTTCCGGCGTTTCGGTGCGTGGACTGCCGCTAAGTTAGGCGAGATCATGGTCAACAAGCCCCGGAATCTGGAGATGAACAGCTACTTCGCCGTCCGCAGATTCGTTGTGGACGAGACCATAAAATACCGCAACGCTTACCCGAATATCCAGGGTCTTGAGCTGCGTATCACCAGAAATATGGCAAATGCCGAGATCGAGCATCAGGAAAGACTTGCCGGAAAATCCGGCTATACTCTCAGAAAGCTTATCGCTCTGTGGATGAACGGCTTTACCGCCTTCTCCGAAAAGCCCCTGCGTATGGCGTCGATACTGGGCGCATTGAGTTCACTTGCCGGCTTTATTTTCGGGATCGTCATCGTTGTCAGAAAGCTGATAACCCCGGATATCCCCATAGGCTACAGCTCAATGATGGCTGTCATGCTGTTCATGTTCGGCGTAGTGCTGCTGGTACTGGGGCTCATCGGCGAGTACATAGGCCGCATATATATCTGTATCAACAACGCTCCGCAGTATGTTGTGCGGTCAGTAAGGAACCAGAAACCTCCTGCGACGGCTGATATCGACCGCCGGGAAACTTCAGACAAAGGATAATGCGAAAGCCGGGATGCTCTCCCGGCTTTTTTTCATGTTATTCCGCCTCAGCTGTCCTATCTCACCACTATCCTCCGTGTCATGCCTGTCACAAGGTCATAGCCGTCCCAGAACAGGTCAAAATCCATTGTCCTGCCTATGGGTACTACCCTGTCAACGCCCCTGATCCCGGAACTGAGCAGCGGTCTGAGCATATCCCTGCTGCCCAGATAACCGATAGTCTGTATGCGCTTGTCATCGCAAAGCCCGCGCAGCTCCATGATATCCCCGCAGTCGTATTCCAGGAAAAAACCGCTGTTGTCACGCAGCTCCATGACCCCCTTTACGGGATGCGGGATATTCACCCGGATCACCAGATTATCCTCATGCGGCTCTATCCTGCATTTTTCAAAAGCTGCTGCCGCCAGAAAGCTGCTCGCCAGCTTGTTCACTGACTGTATCGGCTGAAGCTGATACCTTTCATCGGCTTCACGGTGGAAAAACTGCCAGAATTCCCGCTTGGCGCGTTCCTTTTCCCTGCCAATCCAGACCACCAGCCGCGGACTTGTGCAGGCATTCTGATCGGTGAGCAGGGTATCGTTGTAAAAATCCCTTGCAACAGCCGCCTTGTCCTCCGCCGAAAGATAGCTCTCACTGTCAATGACTGCAAGCGAATACCTGTCAGCAAATGTTATCTCCACGGCACGGGGCGGAAGCGGCGCCTTCCTCAGCGACGCAATAGTCTCATCTCCGCCCCAGATCACCCTGATGTCTGCCATTTGCGAGAAGAAGGCATTCACCTCATCATCCCTGCCGTACCTGACAAGATTCACATAGGGGCGCAGAGCCTTGTCCTGTGCAAGCACCTGCTCAAATGCTTCGGCAATAAGCTCCGCCTGCGGAAATCCCTTCGACGGCACACGGACGATATTTGCGTTCCCTGCAAGCAGTCCCGCAGCCAGTGTGTACGCAAAGTTCACCGGTACATTGGACGGTGCGATGTGGAATGCCACTCCTCTGCCGGTACATATCCCGTCGTCGTTTTTCAGGAAGCGCTGCTTCATTTCCATGAGCGAAGCCCGCCTTATCCAGAATGCAAAGGTCGTCACATCCGGGTAAAGCCTTGTTCCGGCATTGCTCATAAGCTGTCTGGAGACCCTTTCCAGCATGGAGATCATCTCCTCCGAAAAAGGGCTGAGCGCCGGGAGCTCCGGAGCTGCAAGAAGGTTCTCCCTGTCCCCTGCAAGAAAGACAACTCTGTCAAGGATATCAGAATTCTGCTGCATATGTATCACTGCACCCCCTGATCTCTGCGCTCTTTATTCTTCCGGTTATCCGGAAGTATTTCCCCTTTCTGCCGCATGGACAGTCGTCCTGTCCGAGGATGATCCCCTCGTCCTCAGTAAGAAGGCTGTGTCCCGGATAGGATTCCGGTATCGAGGATACCACCTGTATCAGTCCCTTTTCGCCGGGAGCGCAGACAGAAAAATCCTTATGCCGCCTTGTGATAACGTCTGAAAAAATGCTTGCATGGAGATGACCGCATTGGCATTCCATGTAGATACAGCCCGTCTGCTCGACCATTCCGTAGTAATCCCGGATGTCCTCCAGCCCGCAGACCTCCCTAAGCCGCATATGGAATTCATCATGCGATACTGCCTCAGAGGTCAGCTTTTTCCAGCCTCCGCCGTGTATCATCACTGCGTCCGAAAGGTCGAAGACTATGCCCTTCTCCTTCAATCTGACAAGCTCCCTGTAAAAGTGCTGCCATATCATAAATGTGAAGCCGAAAAGGAATATCCGCCTGCCGCGGCTGGCCTCCAGAAATTCCGCAAGTCCATGCGTATCAAGCTGCATTTCGTCATTGAGGGCGTAGATCTTTTTTGTACCGAACATGGAAAATCCCAGGATACCTGCTCCTCTTGCGGAAAACATCCTCCTGTTCTTCAGGACTGAGGGGCTGTCAATAATTATCATGGGCATCCGTGCTGAACCTGTATGGTCTGCCACAATTTTTATCATCGCCTTCTGCTGAGCCGCAGAGGTCGCCTTGTCCAGAAATATCCTGCTCACCGCCTGACCTGTAGTTCCGGATGAGGTCATCACCTTGACGATCTCATCATCTGCCACCGATTTAAGTTCGAGCTGCTTGAACAGCCGTACCGGGATGAAGGGAATATCCTCACATCTCTCCACTTTTTCCGGCTCAAAGCCAATGCTGTCCAGATATTTTTTGTAGACGCCGCATCTTTCCCTGTGAAGCAGGGTCAGACCGGTCAGTCTTTCAGTAAGAAGCCGCTCTTTACTCTCTGCATCAAGAGAATAGGGAGCGACTTTCATTATATCGTCAAATGTCATTCAGATCCTCCAGAATATCGGATATATAACCGAGTATATCTTTTTTGAGTGGTTTTGCGTTCACAGATCGCCGTTATAACTTGCGCTGCCGCCTGCAAACGGGAAGCAGAAAAGTTGTTTTTCAGCTTTCATAGTATTTTGCCAGTTCCTTGTAAAGTGTCTTTCCGGAATCGTTCTTGGGTATCTCGTCCACGGTAACGACCTTAAAAGCAAGACTGTTGAGCCGTGTCTTTCTGACTACCATATCAAGCACCTGCTTCTTCTTATCGCCTTCCGTGATGAATATGTACATATTGTCGTCAAAACCGGTGCTTGCTGCTTCGATACCGAACTCAGCCTTTATCATTCTGTCGATCTCGTCCAGGTTCACGCGGTTGCCATAGATCTTGAGGAAGCGTTTTTTCCTTCCCACGATATAATAGTAGCCGTCCTCGTCGAACTGCGCCATATCGCCGGTTTCAAGGATACCGCCGCGCTCATCGCCCTTTATGAGATCCTCAGCGCACTCGGCGTATCCAAGAGTAACATTCTTACCCTCATAGACCAGCTCGCCTGTAGTAAACGGCTCGGTGATCGTACTGCCGTCGGCGGCGATCAGGTGGAATTTTCCGCCGGGGATAGCGATACCCATTGAGCCCTTCTTCTCAACTGACTTCTCAGCCGGAAGATAGCCCATTCTCGCGGTCGCCTCGCACTGACCGTACATCACCACGAACTTTCTGCCGGTCTCCGCAGCATTTTTCGCAAATTTCTCATGCAGCTCCGGGAGCAGCTTTCCGCCTGCCTGAGTCATATATCTCAGCGACGGCAGATCCATTCTTGTGAATCTCAGCTTATCCAGCATCTCGTAGGTATACGGAACTCCACCAAAGGACGTAGCCTTCTGGTCTCTGAAGAACTGCCAGAATTCCTTCTGCATCAGGGTCTTTTCCGTCAGCAGCAGGGTCGCTCCCACAAGAAAATGTGAGTTGATAATGGACAATCCGTAGGTGTAATTCATCGGCAGCGTGGTAATGGGACGCTCGCTGTCGTCAAGCTCAAGATACTCAACGATGCTCCTTGCGTTATCTAGCACATTCTCATAGGACTGCCGGACGAATTTCGGACTGCCTGTAGAGCCTGAGGTCGTCAGCAGCAGCGCAAGTTCATCATTCAGCGGACGATCATGCCCGTAAGCAGTTTTCAGCAGCACATATCCGTAAGCACTGTAAACCGCCTCAGTTCCGGAAAAATCGTCCCTCTGATCCTCAGGGGCCCAGATATACGAGGGCTCATAGATATTCAGCAGCCCGTCAAGAAGCTCACGCTCCATGGCACTATTGAGAAGCACCGGCGGAATATTGCCGTTCATGAATCCCACATATCCCACAACTGAGCCGATCTCATTCCGGCACAGCGAAAACACCAGGCATCTCCTGCCAACAGCCTGAGCCACTTTTTGAGACTCCGCACTAAGCTCACTATAGCTGACATTTCTCCCCATATCGTCGGTCATCGCACATTTATCGCCAAAGATCTCCAGATCCCAGATCATCAGAACCTCACTCCAAACTCAGATTTTTCAGGAAAGCCCTGAACTTCCCCGTATTTTTGCCGCTGACCTTGCAGGATGCGGCGCCGCATCATCCGATCCCCTTTTTACAGCCCGGACAGACAAGTTCCCGAAAAGGATCTCCCTTCCGCTCAAGGAGTAAAAATCAGAACTAAATATAATATCTTTCAATTAATATTATATCAATATTTTTATAAAAGGTCAATAATTCTCCCGGTATCCGCTCGAATTTTCATCACAATGCACAAATCAGGTGCCGCTTTTTTAGCAGCGTGAACCGGGTGAAAAAACAAAAAGCCGCGCAACGATTCGTTACGCAGCTTCTCAAAGCATTATCCGATGCGATGCAGCCTCAGAATGTCACATCATATTTTGCAAGGATCTCCTTGCCCTTCTTATAAGAACTGAGATCAATAATATCATCTGTATCCATCATGATGTCGAAAGCATCCTCCAGAGCAGCAACAAGTCCCATGTGACCTACGCTGTCCCACGCAGCATTTTTCTGATACTCAAGCTCCTCAAGCTCAGCCTCATCTACGCCAAGTGATTCAACAAAAGCATTATTGTAAAGTTCAAGATTATTCATATTATCCTCCTTTATTATACGCCCTCTGGAACCGAGGGGGCATGACGTGTGAAAATGTGTTCTATACTCACCAGCTTATAGCCGTTTCTGAGCAGATTCTTTATCTGTACAGGATTGTTCGCAGAAACATGAGCATCGACTGATCTGCCGCCAAGCTTCTTCACAAACTCCGGGACCTTTCCCGAGACAGCCGTAACCAGCCCGCCCTTCCGGAAATCGCTGTACATCCCGCCAAGCACTGAGGTGTAATCGCCGTTTCCCGTATCTCTCAGCGAAAAGAAGCCGGCTGTTCTGCACTTATAGACGTACTTCACAAGAAATCCGCCCCGTTCAAGCTCATCATTTATCCAGTTCACATATCTTTCAGCGGCAAGCTCCTTTGAAAAAGCCGGATCAAGATATATCCTGTCAGTAGAAAAAAGCCCCTTCCGGATCTCAGCTCTCAGCTCAGCAATATCATCGTCTTCCATGCGCCGGCAGGAAACAGCATCCCACAGCCGCTTTTCGACAGGAGTAAGCTCCACCTCTGCAAGATCACTGACAAGGTGTACCATTTCCTCTGCAAAGACATATCCCTTCTGCTGTACCGGAAATATCAGGTCAGCGCGGACTGCCGGCACCCGGACAACGGCATACTGTGCATCAGGATCATTGATCGCTGATATAACTTCGGTCTCAGGATCGTGTTCTTCAATAGTGATCTCAACAGTATCCACGCCGAGATTGCGCTTTTCCCATATTGCATCAACTATTTTCATACTCTATCATCCCGTAAACCATATTATCAAACAGAACCTCAGATCACTGAACCATTGTATCATAAAAGCGCAGGCATTATGATATGGCAACGGCAAATGAATTCCTTGCAATCATTATATCATATTAAGCCGCCTGTGTCAACTGCTTTATGTATATTTTATACAGTTCAGCCCGGATCCAGGGTTGACAATTGTGTTAACATATAGTATAATGGTTATATAAAATCTACACTCTCAGAGGGAGCGATACAGCATGGAAGATCTTAAAGGCAGGTCAGCAATAGTTACCGGCGCTAACAGAGGTATAGGAAAGGCTGTCGTCAGAAAGCTCGCAGCTTCAGGATGCAATATCTGGGCTTGCGCCAGACAGAAATACGACGGATTTGAAGAAGAACTCAGTTCAGTCTCTCAGGAATATGGTGTGGAGATAACTCCTGTGTATTTTGATATTTCGGACGAGGACGCCGTCAAGGAAGGCTTCAAGCAGATCTACAAGAGCCGGAAGCCTGTCAATATTCTCGTCAATGCTGCCGGTATCGTCAATACCGATATTTTCCAGATGACACCCATGAAAAAGCTGCACGAAGTGTTCGCTGTCAATTTCTTCGGCGCGGTATGCCTTACACAGCTTGTGCTCAAGGTTATGCAGAGAAGCGGCGGCTCCATAATCAATATCGCTTCTATCGCCGGTATTGATACCAATCCCACCAACTGCTCATACGGTTCAAGCAAAGCTGCTCTTATCCATTTCTCAAAGGTCCTCGCTTCTGAAGTCAGCCGTTTCGGGATAAGGGTCAATGCCATTGCTCCCGGTCCTGTTGACACTGATATGGTCAAAGCCGTCAGAGAAGCCGTGGGCGAGGAACACCTTCTCGAAAGATGCGCTATGGAACGCCTTGCGTCTCCGGATGAGATCGCAAACGTCGTCGCATTTCTTGCAAGCGATTCATCTTCGTTCGTCAACGGTCAGGTCATCCGCATTGACGGCGGTGCCAGATAATTACCACGGAGGTCAGTTTATATGTTCAACGAAAAAGAACTCTGTGCCAAAGCCAAAGCAATGAGGAATACTATCCTGGATATGGCTTTCAGAACAGGCAAAGCCGCTCATTTCGGCGGCTCATTATCCTCAGTGGAGCTTGTTACATATATCTATAACTGCTTCCTGAAATTCAATACTGATAACAGGACCGATGCCGCGAGAGACCGCTTTATCCTCAGCAAGGGTCATTGCGTAATGAGCTATTATGCCGCACTTCACGATGCAGGCTTTCTCAGCGATGATAAATTTGCGGAATTTGAAAAGGACGGCGGCGACCTCCTCTCTCACCCCGTAAGAAACCTTGAGCTTGGTATCGAGTCTTCAAACGGAAGTCTCGGTCAGGGCCTGTCTTTCGCTGTAGGTCAGCAGATAGCCGCCCGCATGAAGGGACTTTCATACCGGAATGCTGTGCTTATGGGCGACGGCGAATGTAATGAAGGCTCAGTCTGGGAGGCTGCTATGACTGCCGCACAGTACAAGCTCTCAGGGCTTGTTGCAATTGTCGATAATAACGGCCTCCAGAGCGACGGACCCGTAAATGAGATCCTCGACATCCGCGAATTGCTCAAAAACTGGTCCGCTCTGGGCTTCGATGTCTATGAAGTGGACGGTCACGATTTTTCATCTATCCACAGCGCATTCTCCGCTATGGACTTTACTAACGGCAAACCAAAACTCGTCATAGCCAGAACAATAAAAGGCAAGGGCGTTTCGTTTATGGAAAACAATAATCAGTGGCACCATGAACCCATTACTCAGGAGCTCTATGAACAGGCTAAAGCTGAGCTTGCACAGGAGGAGTAACAATGCTTGAAATCAACAGAAAAAATGCAAGAATGCTTTCTATGCTCGGAGCACGCGGAACTTTCGGATATGCCATAAATGATCTTGCAGGAGCTTATGACTTTGCAGTTCTTTCAGCTGACCTCTGCGAATCATCAGGCCTCTCAAAATTCAGAGATAATTTCAGCAGCAGATTTTTCAATGTAGGTATCGCTGAACAGAACCTCATCGGCGTTTCAGCAGGAATAGCCTCAGAAGGCTGCAATGTTTTCGCAACTTCATTCTCACCCTTCATCACAAGCAGATGCCTCGACCAGATCAGAATGAACCTGGGCTATATGCGTATGAACGTCAAACTCATCGGCCTCAGCTCAGGCTATGAACAGGGCAGCTCCGGCTACTCTCACTACGGTCTTGAGGACGCTTCGGTCATCAGCTGTATCCCCGGGATAACTGTCGTAACTCCGGCTGATTGTTCGGAGATATACAAGTGCATTGAGGCTGCAATGACCTTTGAAGGTCCCATGTATATACGCCTCACCGGCGGAAGATTCACACCTGTTGTTTACACCGAAGAATATGATTTCCGGATAGGAAAAGCAATAACGCTCAGAGAAGGTACTGATATTGCGGTATTCGCCTGCGGCACTCCGGTCGCAAACGCACTTAAAGCCGCAAAGGCTCTGGAAAAAGAAGGTATCTCCGTCAAGGTCGTAAACGTCCACACACTTAAACCCTTCGATGCGGATACGGTCCGTGAGGTTTGCTCAGGTTTCAAAAACGTTCTTACAGTCGAGGAGCATAATATCCATAACGGTCTGGGTACCGCAGTCGCCGAAGTCATCGCGGCTAACGCTATCCCCACAAAACTGACCAAAGCCGGCGCTCCGGATGATTATTCCATAAAGGCCGGTGACTACGCCTATATGATGAAAAATGCGGGTATCGACGACGTTTCAATAAGCGATACTATCCGCAATATACTCAGATAACAAAAAGAGCTGCTTCGGAAATGAAGCAGCTCTTTTTACGCCTGTCTTACCCTTTTATTGCATACAGAACAGTATCTACACCTGTCGGATCATAGTTCCTGACGTACAGCTTATACTCCGGCACAAGGCTGAGTATGTACTGCGGTATCTTTATAAAATCATCAGTTCTGTGGTAGATGCACACTGCAAGTCTGGGCTTGTTCCTCAGTATGGTTTTCTCCGCCCCCTTCAGTGCAGACATTTCAGAGCCTTCTATATCCATCTTGATATATGTGACCCTGTCGTCACCGACGATATTGTCTATCGAATCAACATCTATTCTTGCCCCGCCGCTCTCGGTTATGCTGGATATCTTCTGATTTCCCGCGCTGAAGCATAGAGTTGCTTTTTCACTATGCACTCCGAGCTTGTAGGTCTCAACATTTGCATACCCCTTCACATTTTCACAAAGGGTCTCATAGTTCTCACTATCAGGTTCAAAAGCAATGCACCTGCGGAATGAGGATATTTTGTTCTGCTTTAAGAATTCAGCAAACCCTGTAACAGAATCTCCTGTATACGCACCGCAATCAACAAAAACTTCATCTTCCGCGGGTAAAAATACATCATCGTCAAAATACTGCGGCTTTAGAGTGTATTGCTTATTATAGGTCCCCGTCAGCTTCTGATCTATGAAGTTCAACAGAGAGCGTTTGGATTCAAAATCTGCAAGTCTGCTGAAAATATCAGCTATCTCATCTTTGTGCTCAACTAAGAAATCTTCATCCAGCGCTCCGAAATTTACATAAGTTGAATAATCAAGAGCGATAACTTTCTTGATAAACGGCGACTCCGGAAGCTTTACCCTTAACCCGCTCGCTCTGACCGCAACTATCAATGTTATATCATCCGCGATGCTTTCTATTCCAACAACAGGCTTTCCTTTTATTTCCTTTTCACTTTTTGACAGGTATTCGCTGTCAACAATATATCCGGCGATCTCAACTTCATTCTCATCAAGAAGCTGTCTGTATTTATCAGCTAAGTAACCTGCTCCATATAAATAAATGCTGTTTTTTTCACTGCGAACATCTTCTATAAGTTTTTCAATATAATCCATATTTTTCACCCTTTTTATCAAAATACACATATCTCGTCATGGCATCGATCATCCTGAAACCGTCCCAGATAAATTCAAGCCCCATAGTCTGCCCGAGGGGAACTATCCTGTCACAGCCGCGCACACCTCTGCTGAAAACAAGCTCCCGGACTGCTTCCGGCTGAATACCAAGAAGCGAGATCGTCTGGCATTGCTTTGTAAGTATCGGCACGATCTCGTCCAGCGCTGCCGCAGTGTATTCAAAGAACAATCCTCCGCCGGTCTTGAACTTCATGACATCCGGCGTAAGACGATCAAGCTCAGCCCGGACTACCTTATTGCCTGATGATACAAGCCTGATGCCCTCAAGCGACATTCCTGCCGCACATATAGCTGTCAGCTTATCCACAGCCTGAAGCGGCTGCATATCATAATTCCTGTCTGCAAGCTCTCCGAGGATCTTCCAGAAACGCGCTCTCGCCTCAGGAACGGAATTTCCCGTCCACACAACAAATCGCGGCGAGCTGCACGCATTCTGATCGGTGTAGTAAGTGTCTGTGTAGAATCCCTCTGCAACTTTTTGCGGGTCCTGTGCAAGATACGCCTCAGAATCAATGACCGCTGCTGAAAACCTGTCCGCAAATGTCAGCTCTATCGCTCTTGCAGGGAGCGGAGCGCTCCTCACCTCGTTTATTGTCCTGTCGCCGCCCCAGATTATGCGTATATCGCACATTGAAGATAACCAACCGGTTATTCCCGGATCGTGGGGGTATCTTATTATACAGAAATACGGTCTTAGCTCAGAATGAGCTGAAGTAAGCAGCCGCTCCATTGCTTCGCAGATAATATCAGCCTGCACAAATGGCTTGCTTGACAGTCTTACAACGGAAATATTCCCTGCAAGCGCCGAGGAAGTCATGGATACCGCAAAGTTCACCGGCACATTGGACGGAGCTATATGCAGTGCAAGCCCTCTGCCAAGCCGCATATCACGGTCAGTATGCTTCTCCTCAGCCTGATGCAGTGATGAGCTCCTTATCCAGTAAGCATAGGAAAGAACGTCCTTATACCCTTTTGAACGAGGATCCGAAAACAGCTCCTTTGAAAGGTCAGACAGAAAACCCTTCATTTTTTCTGAAAACATCGGAAGCACAGGTGTTTCAGCCGAATCCTCAAGCACCTCTTTATTTCCGACAAGAAACTCTATCTTACCTGAATCTATCTGCATAAGTATCACTGCACCCCCTGATCTCTGCACTTTTCATCCTGCCGTATATCCCGATATACTTGCCCTTTCTTCCGCAGGGACAATCGTCCTCACCAAGGATCACTCCCTCGTCTTCGGTAAGGAGAGAATGTCCCGGATATGATCCGGGCAGCACTGATACGACCTGTATTATGCCCTTTTTACCATCAGGACACAGCGAAAAGTCCTCAGGATCACGAATAAACACATCTGAATAGATGCTGGCATGAAGATGTCCGCACTCACATTCCGCATAAATACAGCCCGTCTGCTCCGCCATTCCATAATGATCGAGAAAATGCGTAATACCGGCAGTTTCAGTTATACACCGCTTGAATTCACTATGTGAGACCGCGGAATCTACCAGCTTTTTCCAGCCTCCGCCGGTCATCAGAAAAGCCTGCGAAAGATCATATCTCTTATCAGTTCTGAGCAGTTCCTTGTAAAAATGCTGCCATACCATAAATGTAAACCCGAACACTGTGAAGGGCTGGCTGCCGTATTTTTCAAGGAATCCCTCCAGTTTTTCAGTATTCAGGGTCATATCATCGTTCAGCACATAGACTGTATCCCGCGCAATAACGCTGAGTCCGAGCACAGCCGCACCTCTTGCAGTGAACATTTTACGATCCTTCAATACCGCCGGAGTGTCTATGACCAGCAGCGGCATACGCTTCTTCCCCCAGAAATCACTGAGTATGCGCGCCATGACCTTCTGCTGCGCCAGGGCGGTATCACGATCAAGAAATATTTTTGAAACGCTCTGACCGGTAGTGCCGGACGAAGTGAGTGTCTTGAAGACCTCTCTCCTGTCAATGCTCAGAAGGTCAAACTCCTTGAACATTCTTACCGGGAAAAACGGAATATCTGATGCCTCCCGGACATTCTCCTCGTTATAGCCTACGGTTCTGAGAAAACCAGCATATTCACAGCAATGCTCCCTGTGGAAAGCTGTCAGTCTTTTCAGCTCGCCGGTGAGCAGCCGGCTCTTTTCCGCAGAATCAAGCTCATAAGGCGAATAAACATAAAAATCCTCTATCATCGTTTATCAAATTCTTTCTCAATGCGTTCCGCAATTTTTTCTGCCGTAATGCCAAACTGTTCCCAGATATATCTCTGCGAGCCGGCTGTCACGTCAAAGCTGTCGTTCATGCCTATAAATATCTGCCGCGGTGAACCTGACAAGCCTGCTTTAAACTCCGCGACCGCACTTCCCAGCCCGCCGATAATATTGTGCTCCTCAGCTGTTGCGATAAGCCTGTGGGAACTCATGAGCCTGCCAAGTGTCACGGTATCCAGCGGCTTGATAGTATGAACATCAGCAACAGTACAGGATATTCCCTTTCCTTCAAGAATTTTTGCAGCTTCCACAGCCTCATGGACCACCAGTCCCGAAGCAAGCAGTGCCGCATCGCTCCCCTCCCTGAGAATGCTGATCCTGTCGGGATCGAAAACATAATTCTCGTCATAAATTATCGGACAATCAGGTGTGCCGCTAAGCCTTATATACATCGGCTGTGCTGTTGAGGCGGCGTAATGAGCCGCCTGATAAGCCTGATTGCTGTCAGAAGGGCAGATGACCCTCATTCCGGGAAGCGAACGCATAAACGCCACATCTTCAGTTGCCCAGTGAGCTACGCCGGAACGTGCTGCTGCAACGCCGGCTGCTGTTCCTATCAGCTTGACATTCAGCCTGAGATGAGAAATATGCTGCCTTACACTTTCAAGAGAGCGGACTGCTATGAACGATGAATATGTTGTTGCAAATACACAATTCCCCTCCATAGCAAGACCTGAAGCTATCCCCACCATATTCTGCTCCGCTATACCCACGTTGATAAACCTGTCAGGATAAAGCGAGGCAAATTTGTTCAGATTTGAAAGCTGAGCAAGATCCGCTGTCAGAACGTAAACATCCTCTTTTTCCGCAGCTATCTCAGGCATTGCCATTGCAAAAAACGTCGCTCTCTGCCCCAGTCTTGACCATGAGCGCACCATCCCCTTGGTTATCTTCATTGCTCCGCCTCCATTATTTCCTTCACAGCCTGTTCATACTGCTGTTCAGTCATTGCCCTCTGATGCCACTCCGGCCGGTTCTCAGCAAATGAGATTCCGTGTCCCTTTACAGTATCAGCAATTATTGCGTTAGGTCTGTCCTCTGACTTATTTGCGAATGCCTTGAGCAGGTCATCAATATCATGGCCATTGCAGTTTACCGTGTTGAAACCGAATGCCACGAATTTAGCATTCAGATCTCCCAGAGTCATGACCTCGTCTGTGGTCCCGTCATAGCAAAGGTGATTCCTGTCAATGATAACTGTGAAATCTGACAGACCAAAATGTGCAGCAGACATCAGTCCTTCCCAGACCGAACCCTCATTGAGCTCGCCGTCCCCCATAAGGACATAGACATGACTGCCAATGCCCTTTTTCCTTGCATTTATTGCCTGACCGATACCCACTGAGATCGCCATGCCCAGACTTCCCCCGGAATACTCAATTCCTATCTCAGGAGCATAGGGATAACCCATCAGACGGCTTCCGTCAACAGCATAGGTGCAGATCTCGTCACGGCCTATAAAACCCGCTTCTGCAAGTGCCGGGAAATGCGCCAGAGTGCAGTGATTCTTACTGATGAGCAGCCTGTCCCGTTCAGGAGCCAGAGGAAATTCCGGCGAGATACGCAGCACCGCACCGTACAGAACTGCCATGATCTCCATACATGAAAAACCTCCGCCAACATGAGCGCCTTTCGGTCCGGCAGCCTTTACCATTTCAAGAGCGGCAAGCTTCATACGCTTCGCCATTGCTCTCAGATTTTCAGGATCATAATTATTCATTTATCTGCCTCCATCCAGAACAAGTATATGTCCTGTCATATATGATGCCTTTTCAGATGCGATATAAACTGCCGCATCAGCGACTTCTTCCGGCTTGCCTGTTCTGTCCAGGCTCATTTTCTGCCTGACTTTATCACGCTCCTCCGGAGACTTGTACATTCCCATATCTGTATCAATCAGCCCGGGAGCAATACCGTTTACCCTGATATTATACCTTCCAAGCTCTCGTGAAACTGACTTTGTTATCCATGCAAGGGCAGCTTTGCTTGATCCGTATGCAAGATAACCCGGATCGGTATTTATTCCTCCTACAGAGCACATATTTATGATACAGCCGCTTTTCTGCCGGATCATTTTCCTTGCACACAGCTGCATTATCTGAACCTGAGCGAACACGTTCACTTCGTAGACCTGTCTTAATGTTTCCATGGAGGTCATCATAAACAGCGCACCATGAGCAATTCCCGCATTATTCAGAAGAATATCAACAGGCTTTTTATCGCTGAATATCTCCCTCATGCCTCTGTCGATCTCAGCGCTGTCAGAAAGATCAAAATAAACAGGCTTTATGCGGACACCGTACCTTTCAGCAGTATCAGCCATATCCTTAGCAAATTCTTCGCTGTAACGCCTTGCACAAGCCCAGATGTCAGCGCCGTTCTCAGCAAAACGTTCCACCGCAGCACGGCCAATGCCGCGGTTTGAACCGGTTATAACAGCATTTTTCCCTCTCAGCATTACTATTCTCCTATCCAGACAGTGATCTGCAAAATCCAATAAATGATGACAATTGCATTGTTTCCCCTGAATTCAGGTGACAATTGAATATAAAGTATACATTATATTATACCAAAAATTGTTCAAAATGTCAACAGTTTCAAAGCACCAGCACACCAACACTTCCACAATTAATGTCAAAGAAGTACAATAAGCCCCGCCTTCCCTGACAGCCAGAGAGGACAGGGCTGAATAATGCCTTTTATGCTGTTTTCATTTCTTCTTTTCTGATGCAGGCATACACCGCAAAGCACATGATTATCTGCAATACCGTAGAACATGGCGTGGCAAGTCCGATAAGAAACAGCGATCCGCCGCCAAAATGCTCCATGACAAATGCGACCGGTATCCTCACAAGAAACGCTCCGCAGATGCCCTGTATCATAACGAATGTCGTCTTCTGTATCCCGTTATAGTAACCAATAAAGCAGAAAAGGAAACAGGTCAGAAGACAGTCTATCGCGTATGCTTTCAGATAGTCCCACGCATCAGATACGGCTTCGCTGTCACCGGAGAATATCCCTGCAAGAAGATCACCACGGAAGAATGTCACCACAAACATTATGAAGCCGAATACAAACGATACGGCTATGCCTGTTTTAAGTGCCTGCTTTGCACGGTCAGGTTTGCCTGCTCCGTGATTCTGCGCCACAAACGCCGACATGGACTGCATGAACGCCGCCGGAACAAGCATTATGAACGCGCAGACCTTTTCCGCGACCCCTACCCCTGCCGAGGCGGTAAGTCCGATGTTGTTGACGATAGCAAGCATCACAAGGAAGGAAACCCCTACAAGAAGATCCTGCAGAGCTATCGGCATCCCGATACGGAATATTGCCCTTGCACTCGTCCTGTTGATCCTTATATGCGACCTGCGGAACTCAAACGGAAGTTTCGTCCTCCTTATGAGAAACAGCGAGATGAGTACGCTGATGAGCTGTGCAAGCACTGTTGCGAGCGCAGCTCCGTTCGCCCCGAGATGAAGCACTGCCACAAAGAACAGATCCCCGATTATATTTATCACACAGGCTATCCCGACCGCTATGAGCGGCGTTTTTGAGTCCCCCAGCCCCCGGAAGATGCTGCCGAGCAGATTATACGCCGTGATTATCAGAAAGCCTGCCCCGCATATCCGGATATAGCCCGCCGTAACGTCAAACGCTTCGTCCGGCGCGTTCATTATCTTCGCAAGCAGCTCCGCGCCAAGCACGCTGATAATTGTAAGCACAAGCCCTGCCGCTGCAAAGATAACAAGCCCGGTGCCTATCGTCTGAGCCGCGTCTCCGGGACGCTTCTGCCCTATTTTCTGCCCGACAGCTACCGTTATGCCCATTGAAAAGCTGACCAGTATATTTGTCAGCGTCATTACTATCTGCGAGCCCGTCGATACAGCTGATACCGCCGCATTGTCGCTGAATCTCCCCACGACAAGCAGATCGACCGCCCCGTAAAGCGACTGAAGAAACATCGCAAACAGCACCGGAAGCATGAATCTCAGAAGCTTCGGCAGTATCGCTCCGCTTGTAAAGTCGTTGTTCTCCATATTTTCCTCCACAAAACACCAGATATGTCAGTTGGTGTTTCAAGTGCATCAGTCTACGCCGTAGATTCCGGCAAGCAGCATTATCTTCTGCGCCCAGCGGGAATGTGTTCTTACCTCGTTCATTCGCTCTCCGCCAATGCTTTTCCCGACCTGCAGGCCGCTGCTGTCCCAACTGAGGATGGTTTTGGCATCCTCGAAGTCCTTGCGAGTTACCCTGAGCATCTCATTGACCACCGGTATCTGATTCGGGTGGATAACAGTTTTTCCGACGAAACCGTTCAGCCTGTCAAGCTCCAGCTCCCTCCTCAGGCCTGTCTTCCACTCATCATTTTCGCCCGAAAAATATTCCCAGACCGGTCCTGAGACCACATAGTCCATTGAGAAATATGTAAGTATATCGCCAAAAAGCTGCGCGATAGGCAAAATATCATAGATAGTCTCGTCACAGTGCCTCCTTGCGGCAAAATGATTGGAAAAATCGTTCCCGCCGACCCTGACGTTAAGGATATACTCCCCCACAGAGTTTATCTGCCCGCGTATCCCTCCGAGTACCTCATGTCTTGTGGCGGGCTCGATGATATCACGGCTCTCAAGGATCGGCATCATCCAGAGCTTCTTCCCGGAGCTGCCGTTTATCCCGCAGATCTCCTCGTTGTACCGGACTGCGACGTCAAGCGAATACTTCGGCGCAATAAACCCCGTTATTATGTCCTCAAACGGTCTCAGCGACTTCCAGAGCCTTTTCATCTGCCCCGGCTCGCGGACCCTTACAAATATTTTCGGGATGAACACAGAGGCGTCATCCGCTGCCTGATATATACATTTTATAGTATTATAAAGCTGTGCCTCGGCTGCTGCGACCGAGCTGTCACTGACTGTGTCCTCAAGGCACAGCGCAAGAGAATACATTTCGCCGAGCCTTCCGCTGATGATGTTATCTGCTACCCTCCCGTTCAGCGCGGGCGAATAAAGCAGCGCTCCCACGCTGTACTTTATTTCTATGTCTTCAATCAATCCTTATCACTCCTGAAAAAACAGCAGAGCAGGAAAGTTCTCTGCTCTGCGGTAGGTATACGATCTGTTCAGCCGGATCAGACGTTTACGCCGAAATTCTTGCATAACGCGCTCAGCCCACCCTGGAAGCCGCTTCCGATCGCGTTGAATTTCCACTCGCCGTGGTGACGGTATATCTCTCCAACAACAATAGAGGTCTCGATAGAGAAGTCCTCGCCGAGGTCATAGCGGATGAGCTCAGTGCCCGTATTCTGGTCAACGATACGGATGAACGCATTGCTGACCTGACCGAAGTTCTGCCTGCGGGCTTCACCCTCGTAGATAGTTGCTGTGAAGGCGATCTTGGCTATATCAGCCGGAACACGGTCAAGGTCTACATCTATGACCTCATCGTCACCCTCGCCCTCGCCGGTGAGGTTGTCGCCCTTATGCTCGACAGCTCCTGATCTATGCCTGAGATTGCTGTAGAAAATGAAGTCCTCATCAGAAGTGACCCTGCCGTTTTCCCCGCACAGAAAAGCACAGGCATCAAGGTCGAAGTCAGCTCCTCCGTCGTATTTGTTGATATCCCAGCCGAGACCGACCCTTAGCTTTGAAAGTCCGGGATTGGTCTTTGTGATATCGACCTTCTGTCCTTTTGTAAGATTAACTGCCATTACAATTCCCTCCAGTAACGATTCCAAATATCATGGAACTTTTTTTGTATTATATCACATTGTTCTATAAAAGTCAACTATAGACGAAGTCAGCTCCGGGCAGCAAAGTTAAATATTGTTTCTAATTATCAAAGTTTACATACATTTCATGAAATTATATCTTGACAAAATTCACGCCATGGTGTATAATATTTTTTGTAGAATGCGCTGTTTTTTTGTCGCATTTGTCGGACAACTGCCCAAAATCAGCACTATGTTGCCTTAAAGAAGGGAATTGAGATTATGACGCTAAAAGGACTTACCCCCTCGGAGATCGAGGAAAGCCGTAAAAAATACGGCTCAAATACACTCACTCAGATACCCCCCGACCCACTATGGAAAAAGATCCTCGAGGGCTTCAAAGACCCGATGCTCATTATCCTGCTCGTCGCTCTTGCTGTTCAGGTCGTCCTGTTCGCCCTCGGACAGGCTGAATGGTATGAGCCGGTCGGTATACTCATTGCCATTCTGATCGCCAACGGCGTCGCTTCCGTGAGCGAAAACAAACAGGAGGGCAAGGCTCTTACCCTTAAAGCCGAGGAGGAAGCCAAGGAGACCGCTAAGGTCGTCCGAAACGGCAAACTCGAAGAAATTCACGTCAGTGAGGTCGTCGTCGGCGATATCGTCTACCTCCAGGCAGGCGACAAAATACCTGCCGACGGTGTTGTCATCGAAGGCTCACTTATGGTCGATCAGGCTGCACTGAACGGCGAGACAGAGGAGGCCGAAAAGATCCCCCTCACCAAGGACGCTAAGTACGACGTCAAGGATCTTCTCAATAAGTATTACGCCTACCGCGGCACGGTCGTTTGCGGCGGCGAGGGATATATGGAGATCAGGGTCGTCGGTGACAAGACCCTGTTCGGCGAACTCGCTCTTGAGGTCCAGGAGGAAACCCGCGAAACTCCCCTCCAGGTAAAGCTCGGCAAGCTCGCAAAACAAATCTCTACTTTCGGCTATATCGGCGCTGTCTGCATTATCGCCGGCGTCATGGCAAAAACTATCATCTCCGGCAATGCTCCCTCCGGCGCTTATGAATGGATAAGACTCGTTATGGACGCCATTACCGTTGCGGTAACTATCATCGTCTGCGCTGTCCCCGAGGGCCTGCCGATGCTCACTTCGATCCTTCTGTCCTTCCAGAGCCTTAAAATGGCAAAGGATAACGTTCTCGTCAGAAAAATAAACGGCCTCGAAACCGCCGGAAGCCTCAGCATCCTTTTCAGCGACAAGACCGGTACCATTACCGAGGGTAAGCTCTCTGTGGTCGAAATGGCAACAGGTAATGTCAGAGTCTTCAACAAGCTCTCAGAAATGCCCCAGCAGCTCTCTATGGACGTTATGGTCGGCATCGGCCTCAATAACAGCGCTTCCGCAAGCGACGGCGCTATCATCGGCGGCAACAGCACCGACCGCGCTCTCATGGCTTTCCTCGTCGATTCCGACGCTGCCGTGAATTTCTCAAAGGACGATGTGAAGTCCTTCAACGCTTTCGATTCAAATAAAAAATGCTCAAGCATCACCGTAAATAAAAACGGCAAAACTATGACCTTCATCAAGGGCGCTCCAGAACGTATCATCGAGAAATGCTCGCACTATACCGACGAAGACGGCAATGTCCGGGAACTCGTTGAGAAAAATTACCTCACATCTTATATCGACACTCAGGCCGGCCGCTCAATGCGCCTGCTCGCTGTTGCCAAGACCGAGGGTGACCCCGATGACGGAAATATGACCCTCATCTGCGTTATAAGCATACGCGATAACGTCCGCAAGGAGGCTGTCGATGCTATCAGAAAGGTCCGCAGCGCCGGTATTCAGGTCGTTATGGTCACCGGCGACAGAAAAGAGACCGCTGTTGCTATCGCTAAGGAAGCCGGTCTTATCGTTTCCAATGACGATGTTGCACTGACTTCTGCCGAAATGGCCGAAAAAACCGACGATGAGCTCAAGGAGCTCCTTCCCCGCCTAAGAGTCGTTTCAAGAGCCCTCCCCACCGACAAGAGCAGACTGGTCCGCGTTGCTCAGGAGCTCAACCTCGTTGTCGGCATGACCGGCGACGGCGTGAACGATTCGCCCGCTCTTAAAAAGGCTGACGTCGGCTTCGCTATGGGAAGCGGTACCGAGGTCGCTAAGGAGGCCGGAGATATCACTATCCTCGACGACAACTTCTCCTCTATCGAGAAGGCTATCCTCTACGGCAGAACAATGTTCAAGAGCATCCGGAAGTTCCTTATATTCCAGCTCACTGTAAACGTTGCCGCTGTTCTCATATGCTTCCTCGGGCCTCTGTTCGGCGAAAACGTCGTCATGACAGTTATCCAGCTCCTTGTGATAAACCTCGCTATGGATACCCTCGCAGCTATCGCCTTCGGCAGCGAGCCTGCACTCGATGAGTATATGAACGAAAAGCCTATCCCCCGCTCCGCAAGCATAATAAGCAAGGCTATGCTGACCGAGATTATCATCAGCGCTCTCTATATCACGTTTGTCTGCCTCGGTATACTCTTTATACCGTTTATGAAAGATCTGTTCGGCGATGTCGATGTCACTTACCTAAAATCGGCTGTATTCGCAACCTTCATGATGGCTATCACCTTCAACGGATTCAACGCAAGGACAAGCCATCTCAATCCATTTGAATCACTCGGAAGAAACAAAAGCTTCCTTGTGGTAATGCTTTCAATATTCGCCCTCCAGTTCGTGTTCGTCACCTTCGGCGGAGAGGTGCTCAGCGTCGAGAGCCTCAGCCCAAAATCGTGGCTGATATGCGTCGGACTGGCTTTCATGGTGATACCGATAGATATCGTCCGCAAGCTCTTTATGAAAAATCCGGAGAAGGTGTGACGGTACATTATTCATTAACGCTCAACTATGGCAATAGCCATTAATTAAAGGAGGAAACTATGGGAATCAATCTTCAGAAAGGTCAGAAAATCGACCTTACAAAAAATGGCGGCAGCGGTCTTCGTTCAGTAATGGTCGGCCTCGGCTGGGACGAGGCTCCCCGTAAGGGCGGCTTCTTCAGCCGTCCTCAGCCTATCGACTGCGATGCATCTGCAATTCTCTGCGGCGAAAACGGTAAGCTGATCGCTACTGGAAATATCAACGATGCTGTCGTTTACTTCGGCAATCTCCGCCACAGCTCCGGCGCTATCCAGCATATGGGCGACAACCTCACCGGTGCGGGCGAGGGCGACGATGAGCAGATCATGGTAAATCTAAGCGCTGTTCCTGCAAATATTTTCAAGATAATCTTCGTCGTTAATATCTACGACGCTACTGCCCGCAACCAGCACTTCGGCATGATCCGCAATGCCTTCATCAGACTCGTTGACAACGACACACGCTCTGAGATATGCAGATTCAACCTCTCGGAGAATTATACCAATATGACCGGTCTCGTTGTCGGCGAAATATACAGGCGCGGCGGCGAATGGAAGTTCAATGCGATCGGTCAGCCCGTTCAGCAGGCAAGCAGGCTCCAGAACCTTATCGACCTTTATAAATAACCATACATAACACTTTAAGGAGGAATTAATAATGGCAATCAATCTTCAGAAGGGTCAGAGAGTTGCCCTCGACAGTTCAATGAAACTCGCTCTTGTAGGTCTCGGATGGGACACTAACCGATATGACGGCGGCGCAGACTTCGACCTCGATGCTTCCGCTTTCCTTCTCGGCGAGAACGGCAAGCTTCTCAGAGATGAGGACTTCGTTTTCTATAACAACCTCAACGGCCGCGACGGTGCTGTTGTCCACACCGGCGATAATCTCACCGGTGACGGCGAGGGCGACGATGAGGTAATTATGATCGACTTCACCAAGATCCCTCAGGAGATCAAAAAGATCGCTATCTGCGTTACTATCCACGACGCTGAAGCCCGCAGACAGAACTTCGGTCAGGTCTCAAATGCCTACATCCGTATCGCTAAGCTTGCTGATGAGTTCGATACCGTCGGCGAGCCTGTGCTCAAATTCGACCTCGAGGAGGAATTCTCCATAGAAACAGCTCTCGTTGTCGCTGAGATCTACTTCAAAAACGGCGAATGGAAGTTCAATGCCGTTGCAGCAGGCTATCAGGGCGGCCTTGAAGCTATCTGCCGCTCATTCGGAGCTAACGTATAATACCAATTATCCCTTTGAATGACCGGGCATCCAGGATGTCCGGTCATCCAGCAACAGGAGGTCATTATGAACGAATTCCACAAAGGTCAGAAGATCAGGACCGCTACCGGCGGAGAACTCGAGATAATCCAGAAGCTCGGCGAGGGCGGTCAGGGCATTGTTTATAAGGTCAGCTACAACGGCAGACAGCTTGCCCTTAAATGGTATTTCGCTTCCAAGCTCAGGGACGCGGATACCTTCTACCGAAACATACAGAATAATATCAAAAAGGGCGCTCCTACAAGCGCATTCCTGTGGCCGCTCGAGATCACCGAATACCACGAGGGCAGCTTCGGCTACCTCATGGAGCTCAGACCCGGCGAATACAAGGACTTCTCACAGTTCCTTCTGGCAAAGGTACACTTCTCAAGCATCAACGCTGTTATCAATGCCGCACTGTGCATAACCAACGGCTTCCGTGACCTGCACAGAAACGGCTTCAGCTACCAGGACCTCAACGACGGCAACTTCTTCGTTGACCCGAAAACCGGCGATGTCCTCATCTGTGACAACGATAACGTCGCTCCCTACGGACAAAGCCTCGGCATAGCCGGAAAATGCCGGTATATGGCCCCTGAGGTCGTCATGGGCAAAAAGAAGCCCGATATCCATACCGACCGCTTCTCCCTCGCTGTAGTCCTCTATATGCTCCTCTTTCTCAACCACCCCCTCGAGGGCAAAAGAACGATGTGTCCATGCCTTACAGAGGAGCTCGAACGCAAATTCTACGGCAGCGAGCCCGTTTTCGTCTGGGATGAAGCCAACGATATAAACCGGCCCGTCCGCGGCGTCCATACCAACGAGATCAAACTCTGGCCGCTCTACCCCGATTTCGTAAGGAAAATGTTCCAGAGAGCATTCAGCAATGAGTCTATGGTCGGCGCAGATTCCGCTCACCGCGTTATGGAAAACGAATGGCAGGAAGTCTTCATTGCCCTTAGAGATTCCATCACCAGATGCTCCTGCGGCGAACAGACCTTCATCAACCCGACTCAGCCTGCCTCAAAGTGCATCGGCTGCGGAAAAAATATCGACCGTCCCCTTGTGCTGAAGGTCAAGAAGCATCAGGTCGTTCTCACTAACGGCTCTAAGATATATGAGTGCCACGTTAAGTACGACAGCGACGATTACAAGGCCGTCAGAGGCGAGGTCGTTGCAAGCAGAAATGACCCGAATGTCATAGGTCTTAAAAACTGCTCCGGAAATGTCTGGGTCGCCGCCCTGCCTAACGGCGCTACCAAGGACTACCCCGACGGTCAGGTCATCAAGCTCGGCAGAGGTTTAAAAATAACCTTCGGTACTAATAATACCGGAGAGATAGTTTAAGGAGAATTACTATGGGATTATACGATGATGTTGTTGAAGTACCAAGAAGAACTATGGTGCTGTTCTTTGTTGTTGACTGCTCAGGAAGCATGAGCGGCGCTAAAATGGGAACCGTTAACTCCGCTATCGAGGAGATCGTTCCCGAAATAAAAAGTATTTCCGAGGAAAATGCTGACGCTCAGATCAAGGTGGCTACTCTCGCCTTCTCGACCGGCGCTCAGTGGATGGACAGCGCTCCCGTGGCTGCTGAGAACTATCGCTGGAACTACCTCGACGCAAACGGCGTTACTGACCTCGGTGAAGCCTGCGAGCAGCTCAACGCGAAGCTCTCCCGAAATGCCTTCATGAGCGATGTTACAGGCTCCTTCGCCCCCGCTATATTCCTTATGTCAGACGGCGAGCCTACAGATAACTATAAGCACGGCCTCGAAAAGCTCAAGCAGAACAACTGGTTCAAGAAGGCTATCAAGGTCGCTGTTGCTATCGGCGATGACGCTAATCAGTCAGTTCTTGCAGATTTCACCGGCAATATCGAGGCTGTCATAACTGTTCATACCCCCGAAGCACTTAAAAAATGGATAAGATTCGTAAGCGTTACCGCTTCACAGATCGGAAGCAAGAGCTCCAACGCCGGCACTGAGAGCGGCGGTAATTCTTCGTCCGGCTCTGAGGATATCGTCAGCAAGCAGGATGAATTTGTAAAGGAGATCCAGGCACAGACCGCTGAGGCAAGTGACTGGGATTCGTTTGACGACGACGGCACTCAGTGGTAAGTGAGGTGCATATCTATGCATACAGATTCCTTCAATATCTCTGTTCAGGGTGCAAGCCATATCAAAAAGAACAAGGTTTGTCAGGACTCATCTGAAAGCTATAACGCGGAAGGTATTTCCATTGCCATAGTCTGCGACGGCCACGGCGGCGACGATTACGTCCGGAGCGATGTCGGTTCAAAAATTGCTGCAAGCGTTGCTAAAGAGAATATCCTCACCTTTGCGATGAATACAAGCAGAGAGGACATTATCCGGAATTCCGACCGCCTCCTGAGAAACCTCGAAGCCAGCATCATCGCCGGATGGAATGCCGCTATCAGCGAGCACTGCGCCAAAACACCCTTTACTGAGCTGGAAATAAGCGTCCTCTCCGAAAAAGCAAAGAAAAAATACCTCAGCGAAAATAAGATCGAAAGTGCCTACGGTACTACCCTCTTAGCAGTGGTGTTCACTCAGGATTACTGGTTCGGTATGCAGATAGGCGACGGAAAATGCGTTTCTGTAAGCAGAGACGGCACCTTCTCCCAGCCTATACCTAAAAATGACAGGAATTTCCTTAACGTCACTACCTCTATCTGCGGCGCCGATGCTCTGGAGGATTTCCGCCACTTCTTCTCAACAGATATCCCGGCTGCCGCCTTCGTCGGATCGGACGGCATAGACGATTGCTTCAAGACCGACGACCAGCTCTATAACCTCTACAAGACCGTAATGTATTCCTTCAATACGAGCGCCCACGATACTGCTGAAAAAGGTCTCGAGGAGTACCTCCCGAGACTCTCCGCAAAGGGCAGCGGCGATGATGTTTCTATCGCTGCCGTGCTCGATATGGACGCTATCGGAGAGATA
>CAMOXW010000119.1 GCA_946629405.1 uncultured Ruminococcus sp. | reverse complement strand
CAAGGCATTTGAGTATTACTCAAAGATCGCTCCCGCATTCACCGAGGAGACATCAGATATCCACAAGACAGAGCCTTATGTATACGGTCAGATGATCGGCGGTAAGGACGCTAAGAACTTCGGTCAGGGCAAGAACTCATGGCTCACCGGTACTGCTGCATGGAACATGGTTGCTATCTCGCAGTACATCCTCGGCGTTAAGCCGGATTTCGATGGCCTCAGCGTTGATCCTTCTATCCCGGCTGCATGGGACGGTTTCACAGCTGTTCGTAAGTTCCGCGGTGCTACATACAACATCACTGTAAAGAACCCGAACCACGTTTGCAAGGGCGTTAAGTCCATGACACTCGACGGCAAGGCTGTTGAGGGCTGTGTAATTCCCGTTTGTGACGGCGGTACACACGAGGTCGAGATCGTTCTCGGCTGAGCTGCGGCAACTGAATAAAAATCAAGAGGGCTCATGCGAGCCCTCGTTTTTGTGCATAGCGGCAGATTATGTGAAGGGATGGGGGCAGAGACTTACAGCTCTCTAATATAGCAAGATAAAAATCTCACTTAACTTCCACTAATCACACTGGTAATTATATCACTTTCTACACCGTCAACCGGCACTTTGATAGTAGCTTTGTACTTTTTAGACTTAGTGATTTCGTCGTAGTGATTCTCCCAGATTGCAGTTCCATAGAAAACAAATTGATAATATTGTTTTCTTTCAGTTAATCCACAACTCTCCATTCCGATAAATTCATGATCGGTGACGTTAAAGGCTGTTGCATCTTCAAACATAAAGTTTCTTTTCAACGCCACCCGAACATAATCATCTGCCATTTTGAGCGCTTCATCTTTAGACAGCGTTGTTTCCTTGGGTTCCGTGGTAACAGAATGAGTTTCAGAAGTAGTGTTCTCCTCATTATTATTGTTATTCGGTCCACACGCTGTCAGACTGGCGCAGACAGCCAGTGCAGATAACAAAGCGATAAATTTCTTCATATTACTCCTCCCCGTAAAAATTATTCGGTGATTTCATTATATCACACTTCAAAGACAATTGCAATACATTTGTTATGCATACGTTATATATTTTCGCATATATAATTGTATGTAAGAGGTGGTTATATGAAAAAGTTCAAGATACCGTCGATCCCGCCGACAACTAACAAGTGCATAAGATTCCCCAACGACATTATCGACGAGGTCGAGGAGGCTATTCAGGGTAAAAACTGCACCTTCACTGCCTTTGTCGTTGAAGCCGTAAGGGTCGCTCTGGAAAATCTCAGGGAGGAGACAGAATAAAAAGAGGGCTCATCTGAGCCCTCTTTTTTATTATAGCTATATCATAAATTGAGGCAGCCGCGCTGTATCATGAGCGCGTCCATATTGGTAACGCCGTCACTGCCGAAGAAATCCGCGCGGCTTTTCTGGATATCGGAAAGAGCGTACTTATCGGGATTTGACACATACTGCATTATCATAACAGCGTCCGCCATATTGAGCTTTCCGTCACAGTTCGCGTCACCGTTTACGCACTCATCGCCGTCAAGCGGGACAAAATCATAGCCGTATTTTTCAGCGTATGCCTCCGCAGTCGAGCCGGTATATCCGGCTATCGTACCTGTGTAGAATATGCTGTCGTCAGAGTTTGCCTGATAAGAAGTCCTGTAGCCGCTGCTGATAGTCCTGATGTCGTCGGCTATTTCACACTCGGGGTTAAGTATAATTATCGAAGCAAGTCCGGAGCACTGTGCGAAGGCGCTGCTGCCGATACTCGAAATGTTTTCGGCAACCGTCACGAAGGTAAGACCCGAGCAGCCGAGGAACGAATTATCCCTGACTGCCTTTACGCCCTCAGGGATAAATACCGAGGTAAGGCTTGAACATCCGAAAAACGCGCCGCTTCCGACAGACTTCACAGACGCAGGTATATCCGCCGCCGCAAGGCTCTTGCAGCCGTAGAACGAATTCACGCCGATAATTGTCACGCTGTCAGGGACAGACACCTTTTCAAGTCCCGAGCAGCCGTAAAAAATTCCGTTGCTGACAGCTCCTGTTCCCTCCGGGAATGTAAACTCCGCAAGTGAGCTGCAATTCCTGAACGCCTGAACGCCAAAGTTCTTCATCCCATCGGGAATATTTATCTCAGTGAGCGCCTTGCAGCCGTCGAAGGCAATATCCGGGAGAGAGCTGAGCTTTTGCGGAAGCTTTATTGACACAAGGCTGCTGCATCCGCTGAACGCGCCCCTGCCTACAGACTCCACGCTTTCAGGAAGAACTATGGTTTTCACGCCGCTGCAGCCTGAAAAAGCGCTTGCAGCAACAGACGTTACCGGAACGCCTTCGATCTCGTCCGGAACGACAACATCGCCTATGCAGTCCTGTTCGCATAGTGCGAGAACAGCATGATCGCTGTATACGTTATAGTGCATATACTCGTCAACGCCGTTAGAGAGCGTATCGTTGACATATTCACGGTAGCTTTCCACGATATCAGAAGCTGCTGCGCCCGGCTGATGAACAGTCGCCGCCGGAGCTGCTCCTCCGATGATGCAGAATGATAAGGCTGCTGCAATTATTTTTTTCATAGTAACTCCTCCTTTAAAAAATTTTTCACGATGTTCTTTACTATCATTATATCGCATATATAGTCCCTTGTCAAGCTTCCGCTTGTACTTATACATATTGTAACACACATAAATAACTTCTTTGAGCACTTATGTATTCAAGCATGGTTAAAAGTGGTTTTATCATATTATCAGAGGTGATAATATGTACATACCAACGCTTGACTCCAATACAGTCGGAGACGTTATCGCGGGATTTCGCCGGCGGAAGGGCATATCTCAGGAGGTGCTCAGCGGACTTGCCGATATAGGACGCACTCACCTGAGCGCTATTGAGCGCGGCGAGCGCAAGCCGACCCTTGAAACGCTCTACCGCATATCGAAGGCGCTTGACGTAAAAATGAGCGATATCGTGATCGAAATTGAAAAGGCACTCAAGGACTAACTGCTTTTCTCACATACCGAGACTATGTACTCCCCGCCGCGGATGAGATACTGCCGGAAGCTGTAACCCCGTATCTCCGTGACTATCTCCCCTTCGCGGAAGCTGAATTCAGCCTCGGCAAGCGGGTAAGATATCCCTATGCCGAGCGCCTTGACGTAAGCTTCCTTCAGCGTCCACAAGCGGAAGAACATATTATCCGGCTCATCCGAATCCGCAACGAGCGCTCTCTCCTGCCCTGAAAAGGCACGTCTCATGACGTTTTCGCGGAAGGGGCGGACTTTTTCGCAGTCTATGCCGCATTCATTTTCTGAAACTATGCAGGCGGCTATGCCCTTTGCGTGCGAGAGGTTGAAGTGTATCTCCGGGTGCTCAGCGAGGGAGGGCTTCCCCTGCTTTCCCTTCATGAGTGGTGTTGAGCTGTCGTAGGCTATCCCGCGCCGTCTGAGGCACTCCCGCAGCAGCGCGTGAGCGTGAGAGTGCTGCTCCTTCACGTCTTTTTCCATAATTGAGATCATTATCATAGTATCACCGTAATTATTATACCACATCTTATTCTGATTGACAATAGCATAAGATTGTGGTATACTCAATATGGAAGATATTTCCGAAGGGGTGGCCTTTCAATGGACGAATTCAAAAAAAAGATAAAAAAGCGCATGGTACTTACCTCGATAGGCATATGCGCGGGACTTATACTCTTCATTGCAGCACAGGCGGCTGTTGGCATAAGCTTTGAGCTTTCGCGGATAGCGCTCAACGTTTCGTTTATATTTGTGATACTTTACCTTGCGTTCTACATAACCTACATGAAAGCCGTTATCAAGGACGAAGAAAAGCTTCGCCGGCTCTATGAGCAGACCAAAGAGACGGATTCCTGCCGGATAATAATTAAGGCTGTGTACATGGCATTTTCAGCCACGGCGGCAGCCGCAGCCGTGGCAGCACCGCTGTTCGCGACGTTTATAGACGCACTTGCCGGAGCGGTGCTGATGTTCGTACTTCTGATAATGCTCGGAACATTCGCCGCTGCGTATATCTGTATGACAAAGGATCTCAAACCCAAAAAGAAGATCGACGACGATGACAAAGATTGAATAAAAGAAAAGCGGGCGCACATAGCGCCCGTTATTTTTGATCTGTTGTCTCAGGTAAAATCGTCCTTTATCTCGCTGAGGGTCATGCCAGTGCACTCACCCTTTGGGTAAGTGCCGACCATATCCGAATCCCAGTCATAAGCAACTGCTGCAAGGGTCACACACCCGTTTTCAATGACAACGACATACTTTACTCCGTCAATATTGTCGAAATACTGCTTCACATACTTCATGAGTTCAATATCATTCGCGGCATTATAATTTCCATCGGAGGTATAGACTGCTATGCGGCTGCTGTCGCTGACAGCGGACACACCTTTTACGTCAAGATCAGTCAAAGCGCTGTCGAAAGCCTTCTGCACGGAACTTGCGATACTGTTAAGGCTTGATTTCTTTGATTCTTCAACATAGTTCTTTACCTTGTCGATAGCCTCGAAGTACATTGTTCCGTCGTCAAATATTTCATACTCAAATGTGCCGTTAAACATTTCGGCATATTCTTCATTCATCTCGTCGATATCTTCCTGAGTGATATCGTCCGGGTCAAATTCATCGTCTATTTCCTCAGCGATCCCGCTCATAGTGCTTATAAATTCATCCAGTTCCCAGTCTTCTACGGAGATAGT
>CAMOXW010000118.1 GCA_946629405.1 uncultured Ruminococcus sp. | reverse complement strand
TTTCCAAGATCAGGGCATACTGAGCCGTTGACAAGCACCTCTATGATCTTCTTTTCATTGAAGCGGGCAAGGTATACCCTTATCCAGTAATACTTCTTTGAACCGAGGTTCTTTGCGATCTCGTCCTTTATATACGCCATTATCATGACAGGCTGCTTGTCCTTCACACCGATGCGGACAACAGACTGGCAGTACATATCAAAATCATAGTGCTGTCTGAGGAAATCAACTGAGAAATGCACCGGATTCTTCTTGTACATTGACTGGTCGATCGGGTGCCATACACCTGCGTAGAAAATATCGGCAGCCATCTGAGCAGTCTCATCATCTGACTTTCCCTGAGCGTCAACAGGGTCAATGAGAGGCTCGTCAAACTCATCGTTCTTGACGATGAAAATTATCTGAACTATCTTGATATCATCTTTCTGCTCCATTCTGCCGACCTGAACGTCGATAGTGAAACCCTTGGGCATGATAACGCAGTTATCGTAGAGAGTTCCCTTGAGCTTTTCATTCAGCTTGTCAAGTACGAGCTGTTTGAGTGCAGATGCACGCTCCGAAGGTTCCTGTGCAGCATTGTCATTCTTTGAAGCTTTTGTATCAATGATGGTGTTTGAAGCTTCCCCATCAACAGGCTGATTTTTCTTTTTAAAAAGTCCCACTTATTATCATTCTCCTTGTATTTAATGTATGCACGGCGGAGGTTCCGCCTTCTGAAATCACACCGTCAAAAGACCGCTCTGCGGCACATTGCCGGCGCAGTAAATATCCGGTATTATTATTATACCACATATGTTTTTATTTTGCAAGCCTTACCGCTGCCCAACCTTCTTTAATATTTGCTTCGGGCGAGCTGAAGCCGACTGAAAGCAGCGCATCCACTACCTCATCCATACGTTCCTCAATGATGCCCGAAACAATGAGCACTCCCCCGTCCTTTAGGCATCTGCGGAAATAATCCTTCATAGCAATGAGAACGTCTGCCACTATGTTGGCAGTAATGATGTCATACTCCTCCGCTATCTCATCAGCAAGAGCTTTGTCCGTGAGGATATTGCCGAAATATGTCTTATAGAGAGCCGGATCTATATTGTTCTTTGCAGCGTTCTCAGCCGCAGTTGCCGCGGCGTTCTGCTCTATATCGACTGCCACTGCGCTTGAAGCACCCAGAAGCATAGCTCCTATCGAGAGTATGCCGCTCCCGCAGCCCATATCAAGCAGTCTGTCGCCCGGAACAAGGCTCTTTTCAAGCAACTCAAGACAGAGCCGCGTTGTATGATGCTGACCTGTTCCGAAGCTCGAAGCCGGGTCTATCTCCAGTATCTTCCGGCTGCCATCGCCGGTATATTCCTCCCAGGAGGGCTTGATAACGAGTTTCTGACCGACTTCTATGGGCTTGAAATACTGCTTCCAGTTATTTGCCCAGTCCTCCTCGCGTATGCTTGAAAGCTCCGCTTCAAGTCTGCCGTACTCGCCGGAAACATCCTCCGACTTCATTGCCGCAAGCATTGTGCGTATAGCAGTGAGCATATCCGCTCCCTGGGAATTCGAGGGCAGATACACCGTGACACAGGTCTCGCAATGCGAAAGTCCCATGAGGTCATCATCAATATAATCCCACTGACCGTTCTTGTTTTCGAGGAATTCATTGAAATCCTCCGCATCGCGTATTGCAAAGCCTTTTATGCCGATATCCTCAAGCCGCGAGCAAAGCAGCTCAATGCCCGCAGTTGCGGTATATATGTTTACTTCTGTCCATTCCATTCTGGAAACCTCCGATCATTTGCATATAATTCCAAGATAAGCTACTACATCGAGCTTATCTGTAACTCCGTCGCCGTTGATATCACCTGCTGCTGCCTCGCAGCCTCTCAGCTTAGAAGCTCCGTCAGGAAGCTCGTCCGCAGCGCTCAGATACTCGTTGAGCAGAGCAAGGTCGTACTCATCAACGATTCCGTCGCCGTTTATATCGCCGGCTCCAAGTTCCGGCTCTTCACCGGCGTTCATGAGGCTGCCGCTGTATGTCCAGCCAAGTACCCCGCCATATCCGTCACTTAACCTAAAAAGCTCATCACATTCAGCATCGACCGTAACTACAGTCCCCTCCGGAAGCGTGAACAGCTTTTCCGAAGCGCCGCTGTCTGAATATACTTCTGTATTTCCGCTACAGATATACTCCTGCGGATCAAGAGCCTTCTCTCCGCTCAGGCCCTCTGTGTCAACGGACTTCGGAGGATTTTTCCCCCTGAGTGCCCAGTATTCATTTCCGCCTGTGAGTGTGTAATAATCAGTGACTATCCTTTCGGACGAGGCAGGGTCGAACATAAATATTTCGCCCTCATAAACTCCCTCGATATATACCCAATGATGTCCGTTAACATTGAGTATGATATGAAGTCCGCTGTCAAGCATTTCCTTTATCTCAGCAGCTATGCCTTCCTTATCTGTGCTTTTGAGATTGCTGTCCCTGACGAAGGTTATCGAAGGGATTATCTGGCTGATAGTCCCCCAGCTTGCGATACCTCCGTAATAATTGAACGCTCCGCGCGAAGAATAGGCATTTGCGAGCACTCCGGGGTTAAACTCGCTGATATCAGATATCCCGAGGTTTTCAAGTGCTTTATCGTCTATCGAATCCGAATGCATCGCCATAATTGACAGCGAGGTTATAAGACAGCCCGACCTTCCTACCGTCGTGCCATTCATATCGACACCCGACCACCTCTCGTCAAGCTGGCTCCATGTCGTGTATTCCTCAGCCGCATATGCCCTAAGACCTTGCTGCGGTGCAGCTGCTGCGGCCGTTGCAATGAGGGTCAGTGCAAGAGCTGTACCGGCAGCCTTCTTTAGTATTTCTGTCAGCATAATTACCTCCGTTAAGTTCTCTTGAATGCAAAGCGCCTTTTACTGCGCCTTGCCTGTCTGTACGCATCATAAGCCGAAATATAGACTTCTATAGCCTTGCTGCGGTCAGCCTCGTTCATTTTTCCTTCTCCGTAGGCAGCCTCATCAAACAGCCTGCAAGCCTCCGAGATATCTGCTCCGCTGTATTCCCGGACTGCTATAAGAGCCTCTCCTGCGGTACACTGCTTGTCTATGAGGTAGACACGGTATATTCTCCGCATTACTGCGATAACAGCAGCGTTCGGCTCCCTTCGCCTGTTGATCATGATGAATATTCGGTGAACAGCAAAGGGATAAACAAGATATACAATGAGCGCTATCACTGCGATGATAAGCAGTAACCTTCCCGCTCGGGTAAGACTGTTCGTCGCCGCCCCCTGCTCACGCTGCTGAGTTACCTCACCATCAGATATTGTAGGCTCAAACGATGTCCAGCCGAAGCCCTTTATGTAAAGCTCCGGGTAGCCGTGTGCGTCACGGGCAGTAATGACATAGTTCGTCCCAAGCCGGTTGTTGACAAACATGGACTGCATATTGTAGCCCTCACAGTACCTCGCCGGTATCCCGCAGGAACGTGCCATCAGAACCATTGCAGTTGCGTATTCATAGCAAACGCCGCGCTTTGTGTTGAAAAGGAAATTCTCGACGTTCTCGCCCTGTGACTTGACGTACTGAAGGTCATAGTTGAATCCGTTTGTATAGAAGTATATCTCGAGAGCCTTCGCCTTGTCGTAGTCTGTGGTCAGTCCGGAGGTTATCTGGCTTGCAAGATCCGCGATACGCCTGTTTTCGCTGTAATCGAGCTGATCCTGAGCCTCCTTGTATATTTCAAGCTCATATGCAACGGCATCATAATACCTGCTGAGTGTGTCAGACCTTTCAGCATCGCCGACACGGTCAGCCTTCCTGATCTCGCTTTCAAGTATACTCTGCGCGTCAAGGAGAAGTCCGTGATAATCCGCAGCGTCTACAGCATCAATGAACGCCTTGTTCGTTGACACAGCAAAGAAGGTGTCTGCGCCGTAATCAAACGTGAACTGCTCGTTATACGCTGAATCGTCAGTTGATGTCATCACAAGCCCCGTCCTCATAAGGGACATCTTCCCGGAATATGTAGTGTCAGACAAAGCAGTCGCAAGCTGCGGGACCGGTGCCGCTCTTCCTGTTTCGTATACTGAGCATATCCTGAATTTACGTTTCTCAGGCATAACTATACGGCTTCCGGTGAACCCGGTAAGTCCGTATTCCTCGGCATAGCTCCTGTCAGCATCAGCAGCTGTGAGTATGGCCTGTGCAAGAGTTCCGGGGTCGTCAGCTATAGTTGAAGGCGTCGTGTAGAACGTTTCCTGAGTGGTCGAATCAACTGCAGAAGCGTTCCATGTATCAAATTCATAGCTGTATGATGTGTAGGTGCTCGTCTTTAACCTGAGCGGCTCAGGAGATTCAGCATAGTAAAGCTGAACGTTGCTCGTCACCTGCCTGAACTGGCTTCCGGAGCTGTTCCCACGGAAGGAGCTGAGCCTCTCAACAAGCCGGTCAGTGAATCTTTCGGCCGCGATGAGAGTTTCAAGAGCTTCTCGGTTCTCGTTGATCTGAGGCTTTGGAACGATCGAGGCAGCAATAGCGAAGATCACCGTGAATACTCCCGCCGAGGATATGAGATCACGCTTGCCGACTATTATATTCTTCGAGTCACCGCGTATCTCGCGGCAGTACATCATGACCACGATATACCCCACTGAAAGGATGATCACGAACGGAGTTTCCATGCGCTCATATTCCTTTCCGTAAATAATGAACGGGAACATGAATATAAGGAAACTCATAAATACTCTGTAGCGTATCCTTGTGAAATAGTACACGACTGATGCCATGAAGAACATGAACAGTGCAAATGTTGCACAGGAATACCATATGTTATAGTCCATTGCAAGCTGCGGCGTGATGAACCAGAAGCCGTAGCTCATTGGTCGTGTACCGAGTACATCAGTGTAGTAATCGTAGCCGCGCGCCATATATTCCTGAGCGGCGGAGAAAAACAGATATCCGGCAGCAATATACAAAACAGCGCCTATCAGCCTGCGCTTGTTCATGAAGTCGAACAGCCTGAAAAGCAGATAGGTCAGCACAAATGAAGCCACCGCGAACCGGAATGTATAAGTGTCATAATAGTGGTACATTATCGTCGTCATTATCATGACGGTATACCACAGTACCGGGTCGAGCAGCGTTTTTTGCAGATATTCGATTATCTGGGATGTTCTTGTTTCAGTTTCCTGCATAATTTATACCATTTTATAATTATCGTCTTCGTCGAGATACCAGAGCGGAAGTCCTGTAGCATTAGCGCTTTCGGCACTTACTCCAAGGATGCTGGAACTTTCCCTGTCCTGGAGCTTGTCTGTAACGGCTGCCATTCCCGGACCTGCGTCAGTTGTTGCAATAAGGCAGGTACATACGCTGCCTGCATTTGCCGCAAGGCTTATCCTCCTGCCTGGCCTCACCTTCACGGCAAGGACCTTCAGAAGAAGCTGTGCCGGATAATCCGGATTGTCAACAGTCTCCGCCATAAGCTCGCCTTCTCCGCCGTAATACATGAATTGGCAGGCTATCCCGCGCTTTATGAGCACAGTGAGCAGCCCGAATACGGACCTCAGCAGCTTTTCCTCGGTTATTACTGCATAAGCAGGGTCTGCACTTTCAGAACGGAACAGGTCAAGGACTATGAGCGGCTGAACGGACGAAGCTGCCTCGTCAAGGCGTACCATCAGCTTTGACTTTTTGGATGAGAGCTTCCAGTTGATACGCTTCATCGGGTCACCCTGAACGTATTCCCTGTGCTCATAGCCGGGTGCCGTGTTAGCAGAGAACAGCATCGAGGTGTCGTTATCCTCATCGTCATCGCTGGTCATTACAACGTCCGCTATGCTTCTGAAAAGCTGGGTAGAAGCCTTGATCTCCGGGATATCAGGGATAACTCCGACCGATATCTCCTCCGGAATCCCCTGCTTCACCGTGAACCCCATAAATCCCAGGAATCCGCATGAACGTACTGAGGCAACGCTCACGCTGCCGTTACCTCCGGTCTTAGCCCTTACGCTGCACGAGAATTCGCAGCTTTCTGATGAAAACATTGAAAGACGGTAGGTATTGTCCGGCTGGTCAAAGACCTCGGAAAAGGCAGGGCGCACTTCAACTACCGCAAGCGGAAACCTGCCGGTTTTGCTTATCCGGAAAGTTATTTTCAGCTCATTGTTCTTCTTGACATAAGCATCACAGCTTATGCTGACCTTTATCCTGTTTCTTGCATAGAACGCAAATATGAACGACGCAAGCGGTGCTATCACAAGAAATGCTATCATTATTGCGCCCATTTCTCCGTCCATATAGAACGCGAAAATGTATAGCAGAAATACAAGTCCGCCTATGCTGAAAATGGTCTGTATTATCCTTCTCATCTGCTTACGACCGGAACATCGCAGGTCCTGAGCAGATTTGCGACATATTCATCACTTGTACTGAATGCTGTCTTGCCCTGCGGAGAGAGGATTATCCTGTGTGCAAGTACGGGAACAGCAACTTTTTTCACGTCGTCAGGAGTTACATACTCCCTGTCATATATATAGGCGAAGGCCTTTGACGCCTTGTAGAGCGCAATACTTCCGCGCGGACTTATGCCGAGGGTCGTATTCCTGTCCTCTCGGGTGGAGGAAACGAGCTTGACTATATAGTGCTTAACATCATCAGTAACACGGATATGCTTTACTTCCTCCTGCATTTTCAGCACTTCATCAACAGATACAGCAGGCTCGGTGATATTCTTGATCGGGTTGTTCATCTCAGTACGCTCAAGAATGCTGAACTCCTCCTCTACTGTCGGGTAACCCATTGAAAGGCGCATGAAGAAGCGGTCCATCTGCGCTTCCGGCAGGTGGAAGGTACCATAGGTCTCAACAGGGTTCTGTGTTGCCATTACAAGGAAGGGGCGCGGAAGCACATGGGTCGTGCCGTCAAGACTTATCTGCCGCTCCTCCATAGCCTCCAGCAGAGCAGACTGTACCTTAGGCGATGCACGATTTATCTCATCAGCCAGCAGGAAATTGCATATAACAGCTCCGTCACGATAGACAAATTCGCCGGTTTTCTGGTCAAGCATAGTGAAGCCCGCTATGTCAGACGGCATAACATCAGGCGTTAGCTGGATACGGTTGAACTTTCCGCCGATAGAACGTGAAAGCGCCGTAATGAGCTGTGTCTTGCCCACGCCGGGAACGTCCTCAAGAAGCACATGGCCCTCGCAAAGAAGCGCAGAGATGAGCTTTATAACGGTATCATCCTTGCCGACGATAACCTTTCCGATCGAATCGGAGAGCTTTTTTATATTCTGATTCATAATTTTACCTCGTAAAAAATATTATTATCCAATTATAATAATTATATCATATTTATGTATAGTCTGCAAGTGAAAGATGTGTAAAACATGCCAGTCTGCTTTTGTGTAGTATCACCAAAAGCAAGCTGTAAATATTAACGAGATATGAAAGCTTATAACAAAAACAGCTCCCATATCGGGAGCTGCTTCACGGTCATATGACCGATATTATTTATCAATAGTTGATCAAAGCGAATCATCTTTGAATATTTAACTTGACCTTACTTCTTGATCATGTTTGCTACTTCGTCAGCAAGGTTATCTTCCTTCTTCTCAACACCCTCGCCGCGCTCATAGCGGACAACATCAACGACCTTGATCGAGCCGCCGAGCTTCTTTGCCTCAGCATCAACATAAGCCTGAACTGTAAGCTTGTCATCCTTTACGAAAGGCTGCTCAAGGAGGCAGTTCTCGCTGTAATACTTGCCTACCTTGCCCTCAACGATCTTGATCCTTACCTGCTCAGGCTTTGAAGCCATCTTAGGATCCTCAGCCATCTGAGCGAGCATGATCTTCTTCTCGTTCTCAATTACCTCTGCAGGTACGTCCTCTCTCTTTACATAGGGAGCGTTAAGTGCCGCGGACTGCATTGCAACATCCTTACCGATTGAAGCTACCTGATCTGCGGAGAGGTCAGTGTCCAT
>CAMOXW010000117.1 GCA_946629405.1 uncultured Ruminococcus sp. | reverse complement strand
CAATGAAGATGATATCTCCCTCGTTTACCTGATACTGCTTTCCGCCGGTTTCAATAACTGCGTACATATTGTGGCACCTGCCTTTTCAATAAACTCGCTGCTGCGGGGTGAACGTAGTTCAGCTTTCTGCCCGTTTACAAGCGGCAATCCTATTTTACCATATCCCGACCGATTTGTCAAGCACTTTTGCAAAAAAGTTATCAGCTTTTAGTGAGTAGTTATTAGTGCTTAGTGGTCAGATTTTAGAGTTCAGAGCTAAGAAAGTTGAGAGTTAGGAGTTGAGAGTTAAAAGTTGTGGAGTTCGCTTCGCTCGCATATTTAAATATCATCGCCGTCAGGCGATACCATAACTCTCAACTTTAAACTTTCAACTCTCAACTCAAATAATTACGAATTATGAATTATCGAAGGTTCTTTTTGACTGTCGCAGCAATGTTCTCCGCAGAAAGTCCGAATTGCCTGAGAAGTTCAACGGCAGGACCTGAGTGTCCGAACTCGTCGTTCACACCTATCTTTACCACCTTCACAGGGCAACACTCCGTAACTGCTTCTGCAACGGCTGAACCAAGTCCGCCGATGATGCTGTGCTCCTCGGCAGTAACAATAAGACCTGTCTCCTGAGCGCACTTGCAGATCAGCTCCTTGTCAAGAGGCTTGATAGTATGGATATTGACTACTCTTGCGGAAATACCGTCAGCCTCGAGAGCCTTCGCAGCCTCAAGAGCCTCATTCACAAGAAGTCCTGTAGCAACTATGGCAACGTCGTTTCCTTCGCGGAGAGTAACGCCCTTGCCTATCTCGAACTTGTATGTTGCTGCATCGTTGATGACCGGTACCGCAAGTCTTCCGAAGCGCATATAGACCGGCCCGTTGAATTCAAGAGCTGCCCTTACAGCAGCCTTAGCCTCAACATCGTCGCAGGGATTTATCACCGTCATGCCCGGTATAGTCCTCATGAGTGCAATATCCTCGTTGCACTGGTGAGTAGCGCCGTCCTCACCGACCGATATACCGGCGTGAGTCGCGCCTATCTTGACATTAAGGTGGGGATAGCCGATAGAATTACGGACTATCTCATAGGCTCTGCCTGCTGCGAACATCGCAAATGTCGAGGCGAATGGAATTTTTCCGCAGGCCGCAAGTCCTGCCGCAACGCCCATCATATTTGCCTCAGCAATACCGCAGTCGAAGAAGCGCTCCGGGTGAGCCTTCTTGAAGATTCCCGTCTTTGTAGCAGCCGCAAGGTCTGCATCGAGGACTACAAGGTCTTTGTACTCATCGGCAAGGTCTCTCAGAGCCTCGCCATAGCTTTCTCTGGTAGCTTTTTTGATAACGTCTGCCATTGTATTAGTCCTCCAATTCTTTAAGCTGAGCACTGAGCTCTGACATTGCCTGCTCGTACTGCTCCTTGTTGGGAGCTGTTCCGTGCCAGCCTACCTGATTTTCCATAAAGGAAACGCCCTTGCCCTTGACCGATTTCTGAATTATCACAACAGGCTGGCCCTTGACTGTATCAGCCTCGGCAAAGGCAGCCTCAATGCTGTCAAAATCGTGAGCGTCCATTTTTATGACGTACCAGCCGAAAGCTGCAAATTTGTCCGTGATAGGCTCAGGAGAGCAGACCTCGGTAACAGGTCCGTCGATCTGGAGACCGTTGTTGTCAACTATAGCAATGAGGTTATCGAGCTTGTAGTGAGCTGCGAACATTGCAGCCTCCCAGACCTGTCCCTCCTCGATCTCGCCGTCACCGAGAACGGTGTATACCTTGTAGGACTTTCCGTTCAGCCTGCCGGCGAGAGCCATTCCGCAGGCAGCGGATATGCCCTGTCCGAGCGAGCCGCTCGACATATCAACGCCGGGAATGCTTATACACGGATGTCCCTGGAGCATAGCTCCGATATGACGGAGGGACTTCAGCTCCTCCTCCGCAAAATAGCCCTTCTGCGCGAGAACTGAGTAGAGTGCTGGAGCAGTATGTCCCTTTGAGAGCACAAAACGATCCCTGTCAGGGTCCTCGGGCGACTTAGGGTCAACGTTCATTCTGTCGAAGTACAGATAGGTCAGCAGATCGCTTATTGAGAGCGAGCCGCCGGGATGTCCCGATTTTGCGTTATAAGTACCCTCGATAACGCCCATTCTGACCTTGCAGGCTGTTTTCTGCAATTCCTTTTTTGATTTAGCGTCCATAATAACCTCCGGATTTGAACTTTTATCTTAACGGTAGCTTCCGTTAAACACAATTTCTGATATGCAGGTGTCGCTGAACAGAGCTTCATCTGCTTCCGACTCAATGATCCTTATCACATAGTTGTCGGTCGTCCAGAGCATCGGTATTGCCCTTTTATACTTTACAGAATAATCTGTTGGAAGGTAATACTCTGACCCTGCACTGTTATTGGTCCCTATTTCCACAACTGCCGGGCGGCAGTTCCTGCAGAAGTCCTTCTCGCTCGCAAGAAGGCCGCCATAAACAGTTATATAGCAGTTTTCCGGTATTCCGGGAGACTTCACCGATATATACTCGCCTGTTCCGCCGCCTTCACTGCCCTCACACCAGCAGGTGCTAAGATCGCCGTCGAAAGCCTTTTCAGGGCCATAGGAATACCCATCAGAACCTATGAGCTTCGAGGAACAGCCGAAATTCGCGCTGCTCATATCTAAAGTGACAGGAGGCGCGTAAAGCACAGTTATGACCCTCAGCTGCGGATCATAACGCCTGACCTCCTCGGCAGGAAAATCATAGCTTCCGAGCTTCCCGCCGTTTTTTTCGTACATTTCCTGCTCAAGCTGAGCCAAATAATCAAAATGAAGCTGAACAACGCAGTTCCCTTTTTCATGAAGGTAGGTATACTCCATAGAAGAAGGGGCTCCGGCATTCGTATAGCCGCGGGTCCCGCCTGTAAGAGGGAAATCCCCGATCACATCCGCGCACGAAGTATAGCTTTCACCGATATCAAATTCGTCCTGACGGCCGGCAAAGCGATTTATCTTGTACACCGGCTCGTCAGAGGAACTCACAATATTACTGAGGATATCAAGGTCGGCATCTGCGCTGCCGTGAATATTTATCCGACCGTCCCATGAGTGATCCTCGAAGTGGAATGTTATCTCCGGAGCAGAAACGCTGTAAAAGAGATAGAAGCCCTCAATTTCGCCGTCAGCCTCAACAGACACTTCCCCGATCAGTGTAGCGACCTCAGAAACAGGCCTGCCGATCAGATCAGTAGGATCGGTTCGGGGTGTAACCGCCGGAGCCGAAGGCTCGTCAGTAGGTTCCGTTTCAAGCTCAGTCGTCGGAGGGGCTGTCTCGATCCCGGCGCTTGTAACAGTCGTTGAAGCTGCGGCCTTATCAGTCTCCTCGGACGCCTCCGGGAAAAGATTGCTCACGCTGCTGCTTTCCTCCATTTCATCTCCGCAGGAAGTAAAAGCGCCGAAGATAAGTGCAAGTGCAGTCAAAGCAGCGATAGATCTTCTGTTCATGATAAGGACCTCCTCTCGCCGAATATCGGCAAATTTATTTTCTTATATCATATAACTTTTTATAGACATACCCGCCGCGCTGAAATTTTTTCCCGGGATACGGTGAAGGTATCGCCGAAGAAGTGATGTATTCGCCGGAGACAGTGATGAACCACTGTCTGCCGCCAGCCTCCGCGAGATAATAGGTCTCACCCGCATTTGCGAGCTGGTCAAAGACCTGCACTGAGCCTGCACCGATGAAGATATCGGCTATCCACTCCTTCATGCTGAGCTTTTTCTGACGGACGAGCGCCCAGATATGCTCTGCCTCGGGGAATTTTGCCGCAGCGCAGGCGTCCTTCGGACTTCTTTCACCGCCCTGCGGCTTAAAGTCTGAAAGGTCGATGTGCTCGCGTATTTCGTTCATCGCGGCTTCCTCCGAGCTGAGAAGGTCGTCGATGCTGACATTAAGCAGTGACGATATCGCCCTGATGTTCTCAATATCGGGCATTCCCTTTCCTGTTTCCCACTTGGTAACAGCCTGCCGTGAAACGCAGAGCTTTTCCGCGAGCTGCTCCTGTGAGAGCCCGGCGTTGTTTCTTGCCTTTTTAAGTTTTTCCGCAAATGTCATTGTGATACCTCCTGAACGTTGTCCGGTTCGACCGGCTGAGATCATTATGTATCATCGCCGGAAAAAAAGCAAGTCAATATATGCTTACATCACTGCAACTATTCGTAGCACGGCTATTTTAAGCCATTTATGAGTCTTCCTATCAGCTCTGCGACTGCACCTTCCTCATTGGTTCGTCTCAGGACAAGCCCTGCCGCAGCCTTCACGGAGTCCTCAGCATTTGCCGGACAAGCTCCCAGATCAGCAGCCTCGATCATCTCGATATCATTATCAAAGTCACCGACAGACACAAATTCCGTTCCCTCGAAGCCGGGCAGACTGCGGTATTCTGTGAGCGCGGAGCCCTTGCTGACGCCGTTCGGAAGCATCTCCCAGAACATTCCCGATGAACGGACGAAGCTTGCCTGTGTCCAGCCCATTTGCCGGACAAGGACTCCGAAATAATCCATATCCTCCGGTGACATCGCAAATAAGACCTTCAGCCACCCGCCGTCCGGGATATCTTCAAGTTCAGTATAGTTTGGTACTATATTGCACAACTTCGTGTGAAGCTTCTGGTAATCGTTATTTCTGAACACATATGTACCGTCTGTCCGGAGGACTTCCCCGCCCACCTCGGGCATTTCGCGGAGTACAGCTTCAGCAATAGCTCTTGCATCATCCGGGAGAGGATGAGTACACAATGTCTCACCTGTGGAATAATCATGTATCGCCGCGCCGTTGTACATGATAACGGGATGCGGCAGCTCTATCATAGCACGATATTGCTCAAAGGACTGGAGCGTTCTTCCGGTCGCAACAGAGAATCTTCCGCCAAGCGAAACAAAACGCTCTATCGCAGCTCTGTCGGTTTCAGTGATCTCTTTTTTGTCGTTGAGCAGAGTGCCGTCCATGTCGCTCAGAAGAACGACTTTAGATAAATCTTCAAACAATTTGATTCTCCTACATCTTCTCAAGCTTCCGCAGCACCGTCTGAAAATACTCCGGCAGTTCGCTCGAAAACTCCATATATTGCCCTGTTGATGGGTGAATAAAGCCGATTTTCCTGGCGTGGAGGCACTGTCCATCAAGTCCCTTGTAAGGCTTCCCGTAAACGTCGTCGCCCATGACCGGGTGACCAATGTACGCCATATGGACGCGGATCTGGTGAGTTCGTCCGGTCTCAAGCCTCAGGCGCAGGTGAGCATAGCCCCCGTACTGCCTCAGCACCTCATAGTGAGTGACCGCATTCCGCGAATTTTCGGTAGTTACGCACATTTTCTTACGGTCGGTCCTGTGTCGCCCGATCGGCGCTTCAACGGTTCCTGACGTCTCCTTCATGAAGCCAGTCACGACCGCCTCATACTCGCGTGTGAAGCTGTGCGCCTTGATCTGCTCGGCAAGCTTAACGTGAGCCGCATCATTTTTGGCAACTATCAGCAGGCCGCTGGTATTTTTGTCTATGCGGTGGACGATCCCCGGACGGATAACACCATTTATCCCGGAAAGGCTGTCTCCGCAGTGGTACAGCAAAGCGTTGACAAGAGTGCCGATATAGTTACCGTGTGCCGGGTGAACGACCATTCCCTTCGGCTTGTTGACAACAAGCAGGTCGCCGTCTTCATAAACGATGTCGAGAGGGATGTTCTCTGGCTGAGCGTCCATAGGCTCCGGCTCAGGTATCTCAACGATGAAGTTCTCACCGCCGCGAAGCTTCATATTCTTATTGAACGTCTTGCCGCTGCAAAGCACTGCTCCCTTCTCGATCAGGGACTGGACAGCCGATCTCGTCATAGCAATATTGTCCGAAATATACTTGTCAGCTCTGGTGCCGGCAGCCTCCTGCGGTACGGTAAATTCAACTGTTCCGCTCATTGCTTGCAGCCTCTCCGGGAGCAGAGCCATCACTTTCAGCCTCCGCCTTTTTAGCCTTTTCGATCTTCGGATCAATGAATACTCCATACACCAGCAGCATCGCAAACGCTGCCGTGACATATATATCCGCGACGTTGAAGATCGCAAACTTGAACAGCTTCACTTCAAACATATCGACCACATAGCCCTGGCGGATACGGTCGATTATGTTGCCGATGCCTCCCGCGATAAAGAGCGTAATAGCGGCAGTCAAGAGCTTTGAGCGGTCTTTCAGCCTGAACAGCAGGTATATTCCGGCCGCAAGCACAAGTCCTGTGAAGCCGATGAGGAACCACCGCTGACCGGACATACTTCCAAATATTGCACCGTCATTTTCGAGATAGGTGAGGTCGAGAACTTTAAAATTTCCAAAGTGTATGAACCTCATACTTCCCTTTTCCTGTAAGGAGTGAACAGCCCAGTATTTGACCGCCTGATCGCCGCAGATCAGCAGAAGTATCGCCGCAATAAGCAGTACAGCCATATATCTATCCTTTCAAAGAATACGCCTGCCGCCCAGTCCGGCAGCAGGCAATATTGTCCTAATTATGTTTCGATAGCCACCGCGCATCTCTCACAGAGCGTGGGGTGATCGTGGTTTGTGCCAACGTATTTAGAGTAGCACCAGCAGCGTTCGCACTTGTCACCGTCAGCCTTTGCAACCTCGAACGAGGTCTCAGCTCCGGACTTCTCGACCTCAACGCCGGAAACGATGAGGATATCCTTGAGGTGATCTGAAAGTGCGGTAAACCGGTCGAAATCGGCATCGCTGCTCCTGATTATGATCTTAGCCTCGAGGGACTTGCCAATAGTCTTGGCATTTCTCGCTTCTTCAAGGACCTTGTTGACAGCCTCGCGGGTGCTGTAGATGAAGCTCCACTTATCTGTAAACTCAGCATCGAAGCTGATACCGGACTTCTCGGGCATCTGGTTGAGGAAAACGCTCTCCTTGTCGTCACTTGCAGAGTGAGGCATGAACTGCCAGATCTCCTCAGCGGTAAACGAAATTATAGGCGCAGCGAGTCTTGCAACAGCACTCAGAATACGGTACATAGCAGTTTGAGCGGCACGGCGGAGAACTGAATCCTCCTTCTCGCAGTAAAGCCTGTCCTTGATTATGTCAAGGTAGAAGTTTGACATATCAATTACGCAGAAGTTATGGATAGCGTGGAAAGCGATATGGAAATCGAATGCCTCATAGCCTTCCACAACCTTGTCAATAAGCGTATCAAGGCGCATAAGTGCCCATTTATCGAGCTCTGTGAGCTGATCGTCAGAAACGCTGTCCTTATCCGGATCGAAGCCCTTGCCATTGCCGAGGTTTCCGAGGATAAAACGAGCAGTATTTCTGATCTTCTTATAGGCATCGGAAAGCTGGCTGAGAATAGGCTTGGAAATGCGGATATCGCTGTGATAATCCGAGGAAGCTACCCACAAACGGAGGATATCAGCACCGTACTGGTCAGTGATCTCGTTGGGAGCGATTCCGTTTCCGAGGGACTTGTGCATAGCCTTACCCTCGCCGTCAACTACCCAGCCGTGGGTGCAGACTGCCTTATAAGGGGCAGAGCCCTTGTATACAACAGACGTAAGAAGCGAGGACTGGAACCAGCCTCTGTACTGGTCAGCGCCTTCAAGATAGAGGTCAGCCGGCCATGTAAGGCTCGGAAAATCGCTGCCTTCCATGACAGAGGTGTGCGAAACGCCGCTGTCAAACCATACGTCCATGATGTCGTATTCCTTTGTAAATTCGCCGCATCCGCACTCGCACTTTACGTCAGCAGGGATGAACTCAGCAGGTTCCTTAGTCCACCACGCATCGCTGCCCTCCTTGCGGAAGAGGTCGGCGATAGCAGCAATCGTCTCGTCAGTACAGATAGGCTTGCCGCAGTCCTTGCAGTAAACAACAGGTATCGGAACGCCCCATGTTCTCTGGCGTGAGATACACCAGTCGCTTCTGTCACGGACCATGCCCTTGATGCGGTCCTCGCCCCAGTCCGGTATCCACTTAACAGACTCTATTGCCTTTATAGCCTCGTCCTTGAAGCCGTTCACTGAACAGAACCACTGCTCAGTAGCCCTGTAAATGATCGGGCTGTTGCATCTCCAACAGTGCGGGTACTGGTGGACGATCTTCTGTGTAGCGAGCATCGCGCCGAGCTCAGTGAGCTTAGCAGCGATAGCCTTGTTAGCCTCGTCAGTATCAAGACCTGCGAATTCTCCGGCTTCCTCGGTCTGTCTGCCCTTATTGTCAACGCAGACGATTATACCGATATCATCGTACTTCTTGCATACCTCAAAGTCCTCGACACCGTAGCCGGGAGCTGTATGAACGCAGCCTGTACCGCTTTCAAGAGTAACGTGGTCTCCGACAATTATCGGGGACGGACGGTCATAAAGAGGATGCTTTGTCTTCATACCTTCCAGCTCAGCGCCTGTGAAGCAGCCCTCAGTAGTGTACTCAGTGATGCCGGCAGTTTCCATAGTAGTGCGGACGAGCTCCTCCGCCATTACATAATATTCATCGCCAACATGAACAAGGGTATAGTTATACTCCGGACCGAGGCAGATAGCGAGGTTGCCGGGGATAGTCCATGTGGTAGTTGTCCAGATAACGAAATATATTTTTGCAAGGTCAAGTCCCATTCCGGCAAAGATGCCCTTGTCGTCGGTGACATTGAACTTGACATAGATCGAATAGCAGGGATCGTTTGAATACTCTATCTCAGCCTCAGCAAGAGCAGTATTGCAGTCCGGGCACCAGTAAACAGGCTTGAGGCCCTTGTACATATAGCCCTTCTTTGCCATTTCGCCGAAAACCTCGACCTGACGCGCCTCATAAGCCGGACGGAGTGTGAGATAGGGATAGTCGTAATCGCCAATAGTACCCAGTCTCTTGAACTGCTTCATCTGGTTGTTGACGTGAGTCATTGCGAAATCGCGGCAGTGCTTTCTGAGCTCTGTGGGCGGGATAGCGCCGTCCTTGACGCCGATAGCCTTCATAGCCTTCAGCTCGATAGGAAGTCCGTGAGTATCCCAGCCGGGAACGTATGGAGCACAGAATCCGCTCATATTTTTATATTTAACGATGAAATCCTTGAGTGTCTTGTTAAGGGCGGTACCGATGTGTATCTCGCCGTTAGCATAGGGAGGTCCGTCGTGAAGGATATAGGACTTCTTGCCCTTATTCTTCTCGATCATCTTGT
>CAMOXW010000116.1 GCA_946629405.1 uncultured Ruminococcus sp. | reverse complement strand
CGCAACGATTTATATATCATATGTCCCGGCTGAAAGAATGGTCGAGAGCAAATCGCTGAAGCTCTATCTTTTCAGCTTCCGCAACCACGGCGACTTCCATGAGGACTGCGTCAATATAATCATGAAGGATCTCATCAAGCTCATGGAGCCTAAATATATCGAGGTATGGGGAAAATTCCTCCCTCGCGGCGGAATATCCATTGACCCTTACTGCAATTACGGTCAGCCCGGTACAAAATGGGAACAACTCGCATGGGACAGGCTTGCACACCACGACCTCTACCCCGAGACCGTCAACAACCGCTGAAAAATGCTCAAACACTTCCGGAATCCGTATACGGCTTCGGATAATATTGCAGAAAAAGCTCCCTGAAGCAAATCTTCAGGGAGCTTTTCTTTCCGTACCGTTACCGGCTCAAACTCCAATTCTAATTATTCCCTGCTCAGACTGTCAGGATATCAAGAAACCCGGTCACTTCAAAAATATCCATAAGTCCCGGGCTGACATGAACGATATTAAGCTCACCCTTGTCGTCCATATCCTTCTTGATTATCAGAAGAGCTCTTAACCCCTCTGATGAAATATAATCGACCCCTTTCAGATCGAGGACAAGTTTATCTACTCTGTAAATGTCCTCGGTTATCTCACGTTCGAGATCAGGAGCGCTTTCTTTGTCTATACTGCCTTCGATCGCGGCAGTAAGTACCCTTCCGTCAGCCTGCTTAACTATTCTCATTTTCATAACTCCTCTTATCTTAATTCCCCAAAAAACACACGGTCAGCCGCACAGCCCTGCACCACCGGGCATACTTCCTTCGCAGAGACAGTGCTTCTCTGCTGCCGGAACGGCTATCGCGTTAAATCCGGAGTACCTGAACTGCCGATGTTCAGCGCTCCGCAGAAATATGAGCAAAAGAATACAAAGCCGTTTGCAGAAGCACTTGCTCCTGCGTTGTATCACCTCCGCATAATACGTCCATGATGAGTTTTACAATTTCACAATACTATTTTATCATTGTTTCTGCAAAATGTCAACTACAATACTGGTTAATATCCACCTTCGTGCATAGAAAGTCATACCCTGTCCGGTGAAAATTTCAAGCAGCTTCAACAAAAATAGTTTTGTAAACTCTTTATTGATAAATTTACCGACAGTACAGGACTGTCTGCTGATTGAATATTTTTAACGGCGGTATTTTTTTGCACAAAAAGGATTGCAACCTATTTCCCGTAGATTTAGAGTACAAAACAAATGTCGTGTAACTAATATTCGGAGGCATTTCATTGCATAACGCCAAAGATCTCCACTTGAAGTCGACTTTTCTTTTGTCATTTGTTATAATGTATTCAAATAATGGTCAGGTTATGTCTTCTTACGGTCAGGCTGACTGGGCTTGGGACAGCAGCTCGGCAAGCGATGCTATTGCCTACGATATAAATTCAATTCCGCGTATTCGATGAAGCCGACCTCAACGGCAGCGTCGAAACTGATATCGGCGATGTTATGTTCCACCAGAGCTTCCTGCTCGGACGGAGCACTTCATTGCCGGCGGCTGAATAACAAAAGATCTCCGTCGTAAAAAACGGTGGAGGTCTTGCTTATCTTATGAATGTCACTGTTGACTTCTCTGATGTAAAGTGTTATAATAACCTTAGCCAATAATTCCAGATATGAGGAGAACGCTATGATATTCAACTGTGAACTCAGAAAGATCGTTGACGATACATACGAGATCGAGATCGGTCACTCCCTGCGCGGAAAGCTGATAAGCGACCTGAAAAACGGTCTCACCGGTAAGAAAAAATTTGCGGTTGTCACTGACTCTATAGTCGAGGGACTTTACGCGCAGGACATCTATGAAGCGCTGCTCGCGGAAGGCTTCAGCGCGGATATTTTCGTTATACCTGAAGGCGAAAAAAGCAAGACACGCGCTATGAAGGAGTTTGTCGAGGACTCCATGCTCGAAAAGGGCTTCCGCCGTGACTGTGCCGTTATCGCGGTCGGCGGAGGTGTTGTAACTGACCTCGCGGGCTTTGTCGCGGGAACATTCGGCAGAGGCGTTCCCTTTGTGAACTATGCAACGACCCTGCTCGCTGCCGCTGACGCTTCCGTGGGCGGAAAAACTGCGGTGGACACTCCCCTTGCGACAAATCTCATCGGCATCTTCAACCAGCCTGCAAAGGTCTACCTCGACATCGACACATGGAAAACTCTCCCCCGCAGGCAGGTCGCGAGCGGTCTTGCGGAGACTATAAAGCACGGCTGCCTCGGCGATGCGGAGCTGTTCGAGTACCTCGAAAAGAACATCGACAAAATTTTCGCCGGCGATACCGAAGCATGCGAGTTTATCGCCGCGCACAACTGCTCGGTGAAGTACAATGTTGTCATGAAGGACGAACACGAAAGCGGTCTCCGCGAGGTGCTGAACCTCGGACACACAGTCGGAAGAGCCATTGAGACTGTCTCGGATTATAGGCTGCTCCACGGTGAGGCGGTGGCTATAGGTCTTGCAGCACAGGCGCGTCTTGGCGAGGCTTATGGCTATATTTCAGCTGAAAACCGCGAAAGGGTCGAGAACCTTCTCACCCGTGCAGAGCTTCCCGTGATGATACCGGAATATATCGACAAGGCAGCTCTTGTGAAGAAGCTTTATACCGACAAAAAGGTCCGCAGCGGAAAACTGCGCTTTGTGTTCCAGGATCAGATCGGAAGCATCAAGCAGTTCGGCGAAAATTCCTACGCAAAGGAAGTCCCTGAGGAAGACATTGCCCGGATAATAAAGGATATGTGAAATAGCGACCGCTCTCAATGAGGGCGGTCGTTTTTTGCTGTTGACTTCATCCGGCTTTTGCTGTATAATTGTTTGCACAGAGGTGATACTATGCCAGAGATCATGATTATAGACGATGACAGACACATAAGGAATATGCTCCGCGAGATACTTGAGGGCGAGGGATACTCCGTATCCGCCGCAGCCTCAGGGTATGAAGCACTTGCCGCGATAAGTGATAATAAGCCAGACCTTATACTCCTTGACCTGATGCTGCCGGGGCTCAGCGGCGAGGAGCTCCTGCCGAAAATAAGCGGTATCCCTGTGATAGCGCTAAGCGCTAAGACTGCCGTCACAGATAAAGTCGGGATGCTGCTCAGCGGTGCCGCCGACTACATAACAAAGCCTTTCGATATCCGGGAGCTTCTTGCAAGGATAACTGTCCAGCTTCGCAAAAATAAAGCCGTCACTGACGTTATCCGCTATCATGAGCTTGCTCTCGATACAGCAACTCTGACAGCTTCAGCAAACGGAAGTGAGGTCCGCCTCACACGGACTGAATGTGCGATACTGAAGCTTCTCATGCTTGAACCGGAAAAGCCCGTCGGAAGGAGCGCTATCCTCGACCGTATATCATTAGACACTCCCGACTGCACCGAGCGTTCACTTAAACAGCATATAAGCAATATCCGGCGCAAGCTCCGCTCCATAAGCGGAAAAGAATACATCGAGGCGATATACGGCATTGGCTTCCGGATGAAATATTGACGAAATCTTGACCGTTCACTGACCGGTTTCTTGACCTTTATGTGCTAAAATGTATTCAGAAAGGCAAGGTGAACACTATGGAATATGTTCTTAAAACACATGAACTGCGCAAGACCTACTTCAAAACCACCGCGCTCGACAGCGTGACTATGAGCGTTCCACGAGGCGCGATATATGGCTTTGTCGGAAGGAACGGTGCAGGAAAGACCACACTGATGCGGCTCATCTGCGGCTTGCAGTCCCCGACATCCGGGAGCTATGAGCTTTTCGGAGTGGCTGATACTGACCGGGATATCACAAAAACTCCCCGCCGTACCGGAGCAATGATCGAGCACCCGACGTTCTTCGACGATATGACAGCGCAGCAGAACCTTCGTATGCAATATGACCTGCTCGGACTTCCCTCCTATGACGGCATCGACGAACTGCTGAAAATGGTCGCCCTGAACGATGCCGGGAATAAAAAGGCGAGGGACTTCTCACTCGGAATGAAGCAGAAGCTCGGCATAGCTATAGCGCTCTGCGGCAAGCCCGATCTCCTGATGCTGGACGAGCCGGTCAACGGACTTGACCCACAGGGTATAATCGAGATACGCGAGCTGATAATCCGGCTCAACCGCGAAAACAATGTTACCTTCCTGATATCAAGCCATATCCTCGACGAGCTCGCGAAAGTCGCAACACACTACGGCTTCATCGACAAGGGACGGATAGTCCGTGAAATAGGCGTTGACGAGCTTGAAAAAGAACTCCGGAGCTATCTTTGCCTGCGTGTATCGGATATGTCAGTTTTTTCGCGTATAATGGACAAAAACGGCATCGACTACAAGGTCATGTCAGACGACGAGGCTTACATCTATGACAGCTTCACGATCACGGAACTTTCGGATATTCTTTCGGCTGAAAGCTGTAAGCTCCTGTCGGTCAGCGAGCATAAGGAAGGCATTGAAAAGTTCTTCCTCGAGCTTGTCGGAGGGGGTGAGGCAGAATGAGAAATCTTGTGCGCTATAACTTCAAACGCTTCTTTTTCAGGTGGGAGACCTTCCTCGCTTTAGGTGTGAACCTGCTGCTCGGCGTACTATCGGGCGGACTCGGCTTGCAGCTTCTTGAGGTGGAAAATTATGTTCCCTTTCAGCAATACTTCTTCGCGGCGTTCTGTTTCATCGGATTGTTCATGACAATGGCAACGATAATATCTACCGAGATGAGCAACTACACCAACGGCATCATCCGCAATCAGGTCATCTCAGGCTATACAAAGGCGCAGATATTCGCCGGGAAATATATCTCAGTGCTGCTCATAAGCCTTCTTGAAGGACTTTGCATGATGATCCCCACTGCGCTTATCGGCAGCGGATTTCTCTTTGACGAGGCAAGTGAATACGCGCTCCCGCTTGTGGTATCGCTCACCCTCGTTTACCAGGTAGTCGCCTGCACAGCGCTGACCTTCTGCCTGATAATCGGCAAAACTACGCCATCGACTATTGTCTGCACGGGAACTATGGTACTGCTGCTTCTCCTCAGTATATTTACGGTAAAACGCCTCGATGCCCCGGAGAATAAATATAAGCCTCATCCGGTCGAGCGAGACCAGATCGTTGGCTACTACAACGAATACTACATAGATTCCCCTGTCCGTGACGCTGTTGAGCAGCTCAACCGCTTCAATCCTATGGAACCGGTCTATGAATTCGCTGTGTGGTATCTTCCATCCCTGAATAACGATTACTATATCGAGCCGTATTACTGGGAGAACAGCCGGGTCTACCGTGCAGAACACATGAACGATATCCCGGAATTCCAGCGGCACACCGACAGGCTTAACTGCTTCCCGCTGCATCAGATCGCGGTGATATTCGTTATCTCAGCGTGCGGAGTGCTTGTTTTCCGCAGGCGAAATATTACTTAAAGGTGTGATAAAAATG
>CAMOXW010000115.1 GCA_946629405.1 uncultured Ruminococcus sp. | reverse complement strand
CTTGCCGGAGCCGTTCACGCCTGCGAAGGGCTTTTCGTGGAGGAGGCAGTAGAGGCCGTGCTTGATAGCGACCTTTTTCATGATCTCCATAGTGAGCTGATTGTGGTCAGCGGCGAGGTTGGTATTGGTGAAAACGGGGGCGAGCTCGTGCTGGGCAGGAGCGACCTCGTTATGCTTGGTTTTGGCGTAGATACCGAGCTTCCAGAGCTCCTCATCGAGGTCCTTCATGTAGTCGGAAACGCGCTGCTTGATGTTGCCGTAGTAGTGGTCCTCGAGCTCCTGACCCTTCGGAGGCTTAGCGCCGAAAAGGGTGCGGCCGGTGATAACGAGGTCCTCGCGGGCGTCGTAATATTTTTTGTCAACGAGGAAGTATTCCTGCTCGGGGCCGACTGTCGTGATGACCCTTGTGGCTGTCGTATTGCCGAAAAGCCTGAGGATACGCAGAGCCTGCTCGCTGAGCACCTCCATGGAGCGGAGGAGGGGAGTTTTCTTGTCGAGGGTCTCGCCTGTATAGGAAGTGAAGGCGGTCGGGATATAGAGCGAGCCGTCCTTGACGAAGGCGTTGGAGGTAGGGTCCCATGCGGTATAGCCTCTTGCCTCGAAGGTCGAACGCAGGCCGCCTGACGGGAAGGATGAAGCGTCAGCCTCGCCCTTGACGAGTTCCTTGCCGGAGAATTCGAGGAGGATACCGCCTCTTTCGGCAGGATTGAGGAAGGCGTCGTGCTTTTCGGCGGTAACGCCGGTCATAGGCTGGAACCAGTGGGTATAGTGAGTGGCGCCTTTTTCGATAGCCCATTCCTTCATGGCGTGGGCGACGGCACCGGCTATCTCGGGAGCGAGCGGGCAGCCGAGCTTCTTGGTCTTGCGGACAGCTCTGTAGACATCCTTTGGAAGTCTTTCGCGCATGACCGAATCGTTGAAGACATTGCAGCCGAAGTAATCAGTGACGTGCTTTGAAACAGTATTTTCTGACATAGAAAAGATCCTCCTGAGCCTTTATAGGGCAAAAATAGGGCATTCCGACTGTAGGGCAGCTTCAGTGCTGTCCTTAAAATACAATCGAAACGCCATTGTTTCATTGAAATTCTGTTTTCACAACATATATATTACACCATGTGACGAAAAATGTCAAGGCATTTTTGAAAAATTATGCCGGACGGCAGAACACAGAAGCATATCCCGGGGAAATCTGTGCTATTTTCTGATAAGCTGAAGCGGCGGAATACAGCCGTACTTCTGGTTGAAATCCTCAACGGCAGCCTCATCACACAGCTCCGTGAGCTCCGGGAGGTCTGCGAGGGCGGCGGAGAGTATTCCGGCGACTGAAAAATTTTCTTCGTGCAGAGCTTTCAGGAGCATCCCGGTGCTTGTCATTACAAACGCGGTCTCCTCATTTGGCACGGGTCTGTTCAGCATGACATATCCCCCGCATTTTTCGCGCATTGCAGCAATGCTTTCAAGCTCCGCGAGGCATTCGTCCGTACCGCGTCTGCAAGTCAGCATATCGCAGACAGCCGCAGCTGTCCTGAGGGAATCGGGGTTTTTTACGTCCGCATTTACCGCTGCGGCAGCGTTTCTCAGAAGCTCCCACATATCAGCCGCTCACATAGCTTATGAGCTTTCCGAGACAGCTCTCGAAGCAGGTGCCGTACCAGGTCTTGTCGAACTCCGGGAGGGTAGCCTCGATGCAGTCGTGGGTGAAGCGGACGGAAATATCGAGTGCGGAGGGAAGTGTCCGTCCGAGGGCAACTGCGCCGGTGAAAACACTTGCGAAGATATCGCCGGTTCCGTGGACAGTGCGGTCGAAGTTTGAGCCGAAGGAGTAGTAGAATCTGTCATTTTCCGAATCATAGGCAGCTGCACCCTGTGAGCCGCTGTCGAAGCGAACGCCTGTGAGCAGGGGAGTAGAGCAGCCGAGGTCCGCGAGCCGTCGGAGGATATCCTCGACGCGGGCCCGGTCATAGGTTTCGGTATAAGGCACTCCGAGCAGGAAGGAAGCCTCGGTCATATTTGGTATGATGAAGTCGGCCTTGCGGCAGAGCTTTTTCATTTCGGTGACAAAATCTGAGGTAAATCCGGCGTAAAGCTTTCCGGCGTCGCCGAGAACAGGGTCAACGACGATGAAATTGCTGTCCGAGCTGAACTTGTCGAAGAAGTCGGAAACGATCTGCACCTGCTCGATCGAGCCGAGGTAGCCTGTGTAAAGGGCGTCGAAGGAAAGTCCGAGGGACTGCCAGTGGTCGGCGATCCCCGGGATATCGCTGGTGAGGTCGCGGAAGGTGTAGCCGGTGAAGCCGGAGCCTGTGTGGGTGGAGAGGACTGCGGTCGGGATAACGGCAGTTTCGATCCCCATTGCGGAGATTATCGGCAGAGCAACGGTGAGTGAGCACTTGCCGAAGCAGGAAATATCCTGGATAGTCACGATCCTTTTCATGTTCGATCATTCTTTCTTAGCGTATTTACATAATTATACATCAAAAATCCCGTTCTGTCAATATTCGGATAATCAGTTTTCAGGGCAGATCACTGATACTCCCGGTAATAAAACTCCGACGCCCTGAATAAAATAGGGCAGGGAGGCGATCATTATGGAAAGAAGCGATATACAGTCGCAGGCTGAAAGATACAAGCGCGAGATGCTGAAGCTCTACGGCAGGCGTATCCCGGATGAAGCCGGAAATACGCAGGGAGACAGCTATGATCCTGAGCCGCAGGAGCCGTCCATGACTGACAGTGATGCTCCGGACGATACCGCATGGGCGCCGCATCCGGACAACGATGCCGAAGCCTCGGACGAGGCGGGTGAGGACTATAACACGCGCTACCCTGATCCTGACCTGAGCGAGCTCAGCGATGAGGCTGACAGCATGATCCCGGAGGACACCGAACCGCCGGAGTATGTTTCCGAGGAGAGCCTCGGCGATTCAAAGGGCTATATCCTGGTGAATGTCCGCTCCGGCGACGAATCGAACGCTGTCGCGGGAGCGACCGTAATGGTAACTGCAACAGTCGGCGGGAAACGCCTGATACTTGCCTCGGGGCTTACGAACGCGAGCGGTACAACGGTGCCGTTTGAGGTGCCTGTGCCGGCGCCGGGATTGTCACAGTCGCCCTCGCCGGACGAACGTCCCTACAACCTGTTTGACGTGAGCGTGACGGCAAAGGGCTATTTCAACGCAAGGAGCGTGGATGTACCGGTATTCCCGGGGATAACCTCGGTGCAGAATTTCAGCATGATACCGGTGCCGGCGTTCATGGCGGACAGCGACGAGACAGTGACATATTACAATCAGGAGCCGGATTTCGGCTCACCTGAAAGGGAGGGAGGCTGACCATGCTGAGCGGAACACCGTTCATCCCGGAGACCATAACGGTACACCTCGGAACACCGGATTCCGACGCGCCGAACGTCACGGTGGACTTTGCATCATACATCAAGAATGTGGCGTCGAGCGAGATCTATCCGACGTGGGACGAGAGTGCTCTCCGGGCGAATATCTACGCGATAACGAGCTTTGCGCTCAACCGCATTTACACCGAGTGGTACAGGTCGAGGGGCTATGATTTTGACATAACAGCAACCACTCAGTTCGACCAGAAGTTCATAAACGGCAGGGAGTATTTCCAGAATATCAGCTATCTTGTTGACGAGCTGTACAACGACTACATCGTCCGCCGCGGCACGGTAGAGCCGCTGTTTGCGGCGTTCTGCAACGGCACTACTGTCACCTGCGAGGGCTTGTCGCAGTGGGGGACAGTCACACTTGCGAAGGAAGGCTTCACGCCTTACGAGATACTGCAATATTACTACGGCGACGATATCGACATCGTGAAGAACGCTCCTGTGAGGTCGGCGATGCCCTCCTACCCGGGTATCGAGCTGAAGGCAGGCTCGGCGGGAAACGACGTCCGTTCGCTGCAAATTTACCTCAACCGCATTTCGGGAAATTACCCCGCGATACCGAAGATACCGGCGGCGGACGGGATTTTCGATGCCGCAACCGAGGCTGCCGTGAGGAAGTTCCAGGAGGTATTCGGCATGGAGGTCACCGGGGTGGTGGACAGTGCCGTGTGGTACAGGATAGCCTACATCTACACAAGCGTAAAGCGCATAGCTGAGCTGAATTCCGAGGGCGTGAGGTATGACGAGATAGAGAACCGTTTCACTGAGGACCTTCACATCGGTATGCAGAGCATAGAGGTGAGTATGCTGCAATACTATCTTGCGGTCATCGGAGCGTACTACGCGGCAGTTGAGCCGGTGGAGATAACCGGATATTTCGGAGAAAAGACAGAGCGTTCGGTGAAGTCCTTCCAGAGGGTCTTCGGACTTCCGCAGACAGGTGAGGTAGACCGCGCCACCCGCAACGACCTCTACCGCGCTTATCAGGGAATTGTCGAGTCAGTTCCTCCGCAGTACACGGCAGTCGCACTGTACCCGGGAACAGTGCTGCGGGAGGGCGTTTCAAGTGATTCCGTGAAGATAATCCAGGAGTACCTCACCCTCATCAGCAGGACCTACAGCAATATCCCGCCGGTGAATAATACAGGCTATTTCGGCCCGGTAACGCGGCAGTCCGTGACGGCTTTCCAGCGGCAGTTCGGCATAGACCCCACGGGTATCGTGG
>CAMOXW010000114.1 GCA_946629405.1 uncultured Ruminococcus sp. | reverse complement strand
GTGTGGGCGGTCTGGTGGCGGAGGGCGAACAGGGGGATATTGACTGCGCAAGAAAGCTTGTCGATCACCTTGGAATAAAGTCATACGAGATCAATGTCGGAGAATCTGTGAACTCCGTTATGACCGCTGTAGGCAAAGCGGTTGAGATCAACGATCAATCAAGGGTCAATACTCCCGCCCGTATAAGAATGGTCACACTGTATGCAGTTGGAGCCTGCATTAATGCAAGAGTCATCAACACCTGCAACGCTTCCGAGGATTATGTAGGCTATTCCACCAAGTACGGTGATGCAGCAGGAGATATCTCACCGCTCTCCGATCTGACAGTTACTGAAGTTATTGCGATCGGTGATGAACTCGGCCTTCCCTATGAGCTGACCCACAAGGTTCCTATCGACGGCCTTTGCGGTCGAACTGACGAGGATAACCTCGGCTTTACCTATGCGACCCTCGACCGTTATATTCGCGGCGAAACTGATCTAAGCGACCAGCCCGAAATCAAGGAAAACATAGAAAGACGTCACAGAGCTAATCTTCATAAGCTGCGCTTGATGCCGAAGTTTGTTTATAAGCCGGAATAAAGCAAAAAATATTGTGCATTTTGTTTAAAAATTCTTGACAAACAGCTGCAAATATATTATAATGAACTTAACATGATAATTCTAATAATTTTTACGAAAGGCAGGTATTTATCATGGGCAAGTTTGTTATCAAAGAGACCAAAACAGGCTTCACTTTCAGTCTGAAAGCCGGTAACGGCGAGATCATCGCTATCGGCGGAGAGGTTTATAACCGTATTGACAGCTGCAAAAACGGCTGCGAAAGCGTAAAGAAAAACGCTCCCGCTGCTGCTGTTGAGGATCAGACGGTTGAAGGCTTCGCTGTGGAAAAATGTCCAAAGTTTGAAATGTACACCGACAAAAAGGGCGAATTCCGTTTCCGCCTAAAGGCGACCAACGGACAGGTAATTTGCGCAAGCGAGGGCTATACCTCCAAGACTTCCTGCAAGAACGGTATCGAAAGTGTTAAGAAGAATGCTGCAGATGCAGAGATTGTTCTTCCCGAAAAATAACAGCATATAATTAGACCCGCATCGTAAAGGTGGATAGTTTTACAGAAGTATTTCACCAATCAAGCCAACACGATACAGAAAATACTGTGGATAACGAAACACCGGTTTCAGTAATTGAAGCCGGTGTATTTGTTATGTTAAAACACTCTGTATTATACTATACATTAAGTTTAACTGTTCGGAGTTTTACAGATCTCAAACTCCATATATCTCATATTTATCAGCCGTTGCCGACTTAGGCACATAGCTGCTCTTGCCAAGCGCATTCGTCTTGTCAGCGATATACGCCCGAAGTATCTCCCTGCTCATATTGGTAATATCATCACGCTTGACCGCGTCCTCGGTGGAAATAAGCAGCACCTCGTTGTTCTCATAGCCGTCAGACTTAGGTTCACCGCTTACATACTGCATAGTGAACACCACACACCATTGCTCGGGCTTGAACTGCACCGAAAATACGGCTTTGGCTTTGGCAGTCACGCCCGTTTCCTCAAACACCTCACGCTCGATCGCTTTTGAGGGCAGCTCACCCTCTTCGACATAACCGCCGGGAACGAGTATCCTTCCCTTAGCAGTACCGTAGGTGTGGCGGACAAGCAGGACTTTCTCTTTTATCTCAACTATGCCGCAGGATGTGAAATATTTGTTATTCATTGCAATTCTCCTTGTTATATATCACTTCTATCTCTATTCCTATAACTCCGTACTCCTGCTGTTGTTCTTTGAAATTATATGATTACATATCCTTTGGCGAAGCACTCGGAATAGATTACTCACTATAATAATCAAGCAGCTTTTCGTCAATAACGGCTATCGGCTCCTTGCCCTTGACCTGACTGTAAAACGCTAACTTGGTTATTTCTTCTTTGTCAGTGACTTGACAGTACAGCTCATCTAACGATGTTTCGGGCAGTATTAGTCCATAAAGTCCTCCCAGCTCGATACGCTCATCGGGAGAAAAATAATCGGGCTTCATCAAAAATCTCATTGCACCGAGATATTTTACACGGCTCGTATCAACACTAAGCTCCTCACTCAGTTCTCTGACGATACATTCCCTTGCACTCTCGCCCTGCTCTTTGCAGCCGCCGAATATCTCATACCTGTTACGCCACTTATTCCACCCCAACAGATACTCATTTCCGATCTTTACAACAGCAAGACAATGTGTAAATTCAGGCTTTTGAGATAGATCGACTTCGGCAATGGAATCGAAAGATAAGAAAATATTTCCGTCCTGATCCTCACAAATGCAATTTAGTTTTTTCATATCAGCTTCTCCAATTCCTCAAGCAGCCTGCTTTTCATATCCGCAAGCTGTTCCTCGCTTGGTCTGTTTTCATCGGAATACATTTTCTCCATAGGATACCACCAGACAGGACCTCTGCCGTTATTGCCGTAATCCTCAATATCTCCGCTCACCCTCGGGAACAGATGCCAGTGCAGGTGTGCATCACCCATTCCGAGAAGCTCATAATTAATCTTCTCCGCACCGAATGC
>CAMOXW010000113.1 GCA_946629405.1 uncultured Ruminococcus sp. | reverse complement strand
TGCTCAAAGGCGAGTACAGTATTTCAAGGAGGTATTTCCATATGGGTAAATTAAGGATCGGTATTGCAGGCTACGGCAACCTCGGCAGAGGCGTTGAGCTTGCTATCAGACAAAATGACGACATGGAGCTCGCTGGTATCTTCACCCGCCGCGCTCCCGAAACTGTAAAGCCCCTCACTGACGGTGCAAAGGTCTACAGGATCGACGACGCCGAGGCTATGAAGGACAGCATCGACGTTATGATAATCTGCGGAGGAAGTGCTACTGACCTTCCTAAGCAGACTCCCGCTCTCGCAAAGAGCTTCAACGTTATCGACAGCTTTGACACTCACGCACGCATTCCCGAGCACTTTGCAAATGTTGACAAGGCTGCGAAGGAGAGCGGCCACCTTGCTTTCATCTCGCTTGGTTGGGATCCCGGCCTTTTCTCACTGAACAGACTTTACGCTGAGTCCATTCTCCCCAACGGCAAGAGCTATACCTTCTGGGGCAAGGGCGTAAGCCAGGGACATTCAGACGCTATCCGCCGCGTTGAAGGCGTTAAGCGCGGAATACAGTACACTGTTCCGATAGAATCGGCTATGGAAGCTGTACGCTCCGGAAGTCAGCCTGAGCTCACAACCCGCCAGAAGCACCTCAGAGAGTGCTGGGTAGTTCCTGAGGAAGGTGCTGATCTTGCAAAGATCGAGAATGATATCAAGACTATGAAGAACTACTTCGATGAGTACGATACCACTGTAAACTTCATCACCGAGGAGGAGTTCGAGGCGAAGCACAACAAGATGCCTCACGGCGGATTTGTCATGAGGAGCGGTCTTACAGGCGACGGTGAAAAAACTCACCAGATGATAGAGTATTCGCTCAAGCTTGATTCAAACCCAGAGTTTACCGCAAGTGTGCTCATCTGCTATGCAAGAGCCCTCGGCAGGCTCTACAAGGAGGGAGCTACCGGCTGTAAGACAGCGTTCGACATTGCTCCTGCATATCTCTCGAAGCTCAGCGGAGAAGAACTCCGTGCTTCAATGCTTTAATAAAAAACAAAAGAGGGTCACAGTGACCCTCTTTTTTGTATATGTATGTTTTTGTCTTACATCGGGTAGACATAGGCGCCGGATGAACTGTAGCCGTCAGGAATTTCGCCGAGCTTCCAGCCGAAGCCAGTTGCTTCAAGGTAGAAGTAATCCTTTCCTCCGCTTGTATAGTAAGTTCCGGACGCGCCGGGAACTCCGGCAACACCGAGTGCCATATGATCGTCATAAAGCAGCATCGCAACGTCATAGCCGAACTCACGGATTATCCCAGCAAGGAAAAACGCAACGTCCTCACAGTCTCCGCGGTATTCAAAAACAGTTTCGATCGGGTACTTCGGGTAGTCCTCAAGGCCTCGCGAATTGATATCGTAATCATAGGGGATACTCTGGACGAACTGCGCCGCGAGGTGGATCTTATTGTAGTCGTCATAGCCTCGCGCATCGCTGATAGAGGTGATCTGATCTGCGAAAAACCTGACGAACTTGCGGTTATTCTCCTCGTTGAGGTATTCGCCGGAATCTCTGTAATTTGTGATCCTTGCGACAGTCTTGTAGTAATCGTAGGATGCACGGTTAAACTCGACCTCGATGACGGTATCCTTGCCGCTAATGTAGTCCACCCAGTCGAAGCGCCTTGTAACTCTGTCAGCGGTGACGTCATTTCTTGCGCTGAGGTAATTTCTGTACTGGATCACTGAGCAGTCAAGACCGGTCATTTTGTCGGCATAGAATGTGAGCAGCATGGAGGCGTCGGCAGCATCGAGCTTGCCGTTTCCGTTGACGTCGCATATATTGATCTCGTGATCGCTGACTGTGCGGGTATTGTTCTGCATCTCAGAATAAAGAGCGAGGAGCTTTGAGGCATCGACCGCATTGATCGTACCGGTACCATCAAGGTCACCGAGAGTAGTGCCGCTGATCGTCACGCCGTCACGCGGTGAGACAGCAGGTATGGACGCCGCGGCAGCATTCAGCCCGGAGGCTCCCATAGTAACAGCCGCAGCAGTAAGAGCAATGATGAATCTTTTCATATTAAACACCCCTTTACTGAAATTCATATAAAATGCTGTCATAGCGTGCGTTTTTCGAGGAGCTTCTTGAAGTCTGTGGGAGTACAGTGCTTGATCTCCTTGAATATACGGTTGAAGGTCGTGAGGCTCTTGAAGCCGGAACGCATTGCGACCTCGGTTATCGGGATATCCGGCTCGAAAAGGAGCTGCTCGGCAGCCTTAGTGCGCCGTGCGTTGATGTACTGGATATAGGACATGGAGTTGTACTGCTTGAAGATACGCGAAAAATGGTACTTGCTGTAGCCGGCGACATTTGCAAGCTGATCGAGCGAGATATCGTACATATAGTTGTTGTCGATGTATTTCAGCACTGTGCCGAACTTCTCGCTGTACTCGTTTATCTTATCGTCGTCGCACTCCATATTCTCCTGACTGCGGCGGAGCTGATCCTCTCTGATGGCGGTGAGCAGTCTGATGACCTCCATATATATCCTAACGTCTGCGAGCTCGGATTTTGAGCTGTAGAGCGAAACTATATCAAGAACAGCCTTCCGCGCAAGGATATGGAGGTCTCTGCCGGAGTCAGCGGTTATCATGATAGGGGAGGATATACCTCGCATTACGGACTCAAACGCCGGTTCTTCAAGAACCTCGTTATCGCACTGGAAGATATATCTCCGTCCGGGGATAGCGGGCATACTGTGGAGCTCGCCGGACGGGATTATGAGCACCTCGTTCTCGCCTGCACAGAAGTCGATACCGCCGACATTCACGGTATAGGAATTCCTGACTGGCATTATGATTTCGAGGGCGCTGTGCCAGTGGATAGGATAAGCCTCATTATCGGTATTATCGTATAAAAGGACGTATTTTTTCTCATCGTATTCAACGGTTTCGTAATCGCCCGAAAGATGTCTGATCATAATATCCCTCCGTATCTGCCCAATAATTGCGGATACTTTCATATATTGCATTAATATTATAGTACATTATGAACAATTTGTAAAGCTCCGAACCAAAACTTTGTTGAATCTGTATAATTGTGAGAGAAATATTTATGCACATTGAGCGCAAAAAGCAACCGAAGGTCGTACCCTCCGAGCTGCCGCTCGTAAACTTGCTCTGTTATTACAGACAGCAACTTCCCTGATTGCTTATGGCAGTTGACTTTGAATACGTCCCCGGCAACTTACTGCTGACCTTTTACCTCTAAAAGTAAAAGACAGCCGGTTGGTGCGCCGACTGCCTTTCAGGGGATATTAAAATTGGAGAAATCTTAGTTTACAGATCAGGCATTTGTGTGTACCTGACCGCCGGCAAGTGTCTTGCCTCTTGCAGCAAACAGATCTGAGATAGTTACGATCTGGTAGCCGTTTGCTTCGAGCCACGGAACAAGTTCTTCAATAGCAGCTGCGGTGTGATCCTTAGTCTCGTGGCAGAGAACGATAGCGTTCTCAAGTCTGCCCTGAGCAGCAGCCTGCTTGATGTTGTTGACAACCATGTCCTTTGTTGCGCCGTCCTTCCAGTCGCCTGAGTCAACTGAGCAGCTTATGAGAGCTACGTCGCTGAGAGTCTGCTTGACTGTATCGTTGCAGTCAAGGTAAGGAAGTCTGAGAAGCTTGGAGGGCTCTGCACCGATGATGTTCTTGAGCTTGGCGTGAGTCTGGTCGAATTCGCTTCTGATCTCGTTTGATGATTTCTTGGAAAGATAGGGGTGAGTGGTCGTGTGGTTAGCGATCTCCATACCCTTGCTGTAAGCGTACTTAACTTCGTTCTCACCGTCAGTGCCTCTGATCCAGTCGCCGACATAGAAGAATGTAGCCTTCCAGCCCTGATCAGCGATAGCGTTGATTATTCTCATGGAAGAAGCTGTGGGTGAAGTACCTACTGCACCGTCGTCGAAGCTGATAGCAACGAGCTTCTTGGTGGGGTCGATAACAGGCTCAGCTTCCTCGGAAACTGTACCCTGACCGTTAACGATAGCAGCATTCTTGCCCTTCTCCTGAACGGAGAATTCGTCAACGAAGAAATTGATAGTTGTATCTGCTGTCTCAATGTAAACGAGAAGATCTGTAGCGCCCTCGGGGATAGTGTAAGCAACGTTCTCGAGCTTTGTCCATGTGTTCTTGGAAGCGCTTGCCTCTGCGATAGTGTCGTAGGACTCCTCGCCGGAAGCATTGTTGTACTGGAGTGAGATCTTGAAATCATCAGAAGCACTTACCTTCTGGAGAACGGCAGCGCTGAAGCTGTAGGTGCCGCCTGCAACGAAGGAGGAGTCGAGTGCAATAGCAGCACCGTTCCAGTTCTTTGTGCGTCCTGTTATTTTGAGTGAGCCGCCGCCGGCGTAGTAGTTGTTATTGTCTACTGAGATACTTGCGTCGCCTCTTGCTGACCAGCTGTTCACTGAGCTGTCGAATGGGCTTGTGAAGTAATCAGCAGCAGGTGCGGGAGGAGTTGTAGCAAATGTAGTAGTTGTTGTGACAGCGGTAACAGTTGTAGTTGTTACGTCAGTTTTTTTTTGAGCCGTGCTGTAGCTCTCAGGGAGCTTATTGATCAGTCCAAGCTTATACTTCTGAACAGCGAGAGCGTCCTTATTTGTAAGGCCGTCGCCTGTTTCGCTTACATCGGCGTTCTTTTCGCCGAGAGCGGACATACCGTCAGGCTTGCCGACACCGTACTTGTCGGGATTTGAAACGTACTGCATGATGAGTATAGCGTCAGCCATATTTACCTGACCATCGCAGTTAGCGTCGCCGTAGAGTGTAACATCAGGAGTATTGTCTGTTGTGGTAACTGTGGTCGAAGTGGTTGTAACAGTTGTAGTAGTTGTTGTAGTCACATCGGAGGATGAACCGTTTACGGTACCCTTGCCGTTGACTACGGAGGAAGCCTTTCCTTCCTTAGAGATCTGAACTGTGTCGATATTGAAATCAGTCAGACTTTTTGGAGCTTCAACATAGAGTATGAGGTCTGTAGCGCCCTCGGGGATAGTGAACTTGGTATTTTCGAGCTTTGTCCACTCGCCGCTGTTAGCGTCCGCAGTAACTACCTCAGTGTAGTTTTCCTTACCGCTGACTGTATTCTGGAGAGTGAGCTTCATTTCAACCGCGGAGCCGCTGTTCTGGAGGACTGCGGTGCTTATGCTGTAGGTATAGCCGGGAACAAAGGTCTTAGAATCGAGCTTTATGGCAGTACCGTGCCAGTTATCCGTTCTGCCTGTCACCTTGAGGGAGCTCTTGCCGTCGTAGTAGCTGCTTGTATCAAGAGCAACGGAAGCATCGCCTCTGCCTGTCCAGTTGTCCTCACCGGACTCAAAAGAGCAGGTGATGTAGTCGCCGTTAGCATCGGGCTCCGGAGGAGGAGCGGGCTGAGTGGTTGTTGTGGTAGTTGTAGTGCCGGTAGGCTCGTCACCGTTTGCGAAATACATTACGTTAGTCTTGACGTCTGCCTGACCGTCGCTTTCCCAGCCTTCAACGTTGAAAGCAACTTCGTAGAAATCACCCATCTTCATGCCGAGTGATTCCCATGCCTCAAAGTGCTTGTAGATACTGATAGTACCTGATGTTCTGGGGGTCTTGCGGACGCTGATGTACTGTGTGAAGGGCCCGTTTGAACCTGTGATGTTGTAGGAATTCATGGGGTTTGTGAATACGTCGTAAACGCTTCCGTCGATAGTAACCTGCTTAGCGCTTGCGGATGAAGGGACCCAGTTCTTCCAGTCCTCGATGATATAGAACTCAACGAGGGGGTCTTCAGTCCAGCCGTAGATGCAGATACGGGAGTTACCCGAGCTGCCGGCTGACCATGTGCAGTCGAAGTCACAGCAGAAGTTACCGTAATCCTGCCAGTACTTGCCGGTATGTCTTCCGTAGAAAAGACCGCGGCGGGCAAGGAAGTTACCCTTTGAGTTATTCGGGCCGCACTGCCACTTTGTGCTGAATCCGCCGCCGTCCTCATAGAGAGTCATCGTAGAAGTATTGGGCGTATCAGCCTGCCAGATCTCGTGGTGGTAATCGTTATACCAGCCTGTCTCCTGAGTGTGGCTCGGACTTGTTGTAAGGGTCTGAGCGGCGTTTGCGGAGATGTCCTTAGCCATGAAGGGTACTGAGGTGAAAGCTAAGAAGCCGGCAACGACAGTACCTACCGCACGTTTGAAAATGCTGTTCTTCATGAATATCATTCCTCACTTTCAAATAAAATAAATATAATGAATATCATGTACGCTCAGGAAAAGCATATATCTCAGGAAGCGGTCGCCCGCCAGATATACGTCCCGCCTTTTCCTCAGCTTCTGTAAACATTTTATTACATTTTCATGAACAATTCAAGTCATTTTTTGCTATCACAAAAAATTCACTGTTCAATTTTTGCTAACTTATCAAAATGATGCCGCAATATTTGTGGAGGCTGCAAAATACGCCAATTATCAGCCAAAACTGCAATTTTACTTTTGTGCCGCTGTAAACACGCTGCATCGTTTGCAGAATTGCATCACTTTTATATAATGTGAATTCATGAGCGTTAAACCGCCTGAAAAGGTTGTCTGACTATTATATCAGGGAAAAGATATTGACATATTTTCTGGCATGATATATAATCATATTAAGCACATTAGTTTACTATGATATAGGAGGCAATAGCTATTCTTGACAGGTTTTCAGAAACGCTGTTCATATCCGCTGATAGCAGGGAAGATGTGAGCTGTCCGGCTTCATCTGAGCGGGCAAGCCTGCTGTTCCTCGTCGGATATTACAGTTATTGACGGGCTGTCACCGCATATGGGACAGCGCGGGTTCCTTCCGGGAAGCTTCACTTTTCGCCATTCCATTTTCAGTCCATCGAAAATCAGCATACTTCCTGTAAGCAGTTCGCCCTGACCTGTGATGAATTTAATTGCTTCGAGCGCCTGCATTGAACCGATTATCCCTGCCATAGCTCCCACAACTCCTGCTTCGCGGCAGCCCGGCACAGCGTTTTTCGGGGGCGGAGCTTCAAATATACAGCGATAGCATGGAGAAGCACCGGGGACATAAGTCATAAGCTGCCCCTCAAATCGCAGGATACCGGCATGGCAGAATGGCTTATGGCCAAGTACGCAGGCATCGTTTATGAGAAATTTTGCAGGAAAATTATCGGTACCGTCGATAATGAAATCATAATCCGCGATCAGTCCGGAAATATTACTGCTGTTAATGTATTCGTGGTAAGTCCTGACCGTAACATCGGGGTTCAACGCTTTTATTGATTCAGCGGCGGACTGGACCTTAGATTTGCCTATGTCGCTGGTGTTGTGGATTATCTGCCGCTGGAGATTTGAAAGCTCAACGTTGTCGCAGTCGGCGATGCCTATAGTTCCCGTACCTGCGGCGGCAAGATACATTGCGGCAGGCGCACCGAGACCTCCTGCGCCGATTATAAGGACTTTTGCGGCAAGAAGCTTCTTCTGTCCTTTTACACCGATCTCCTTTAATGTTATGTGCCTCGAATAGCGTTCGAGCTGATGATCTGTTAAAGCCATTTTTACCTCCTGAAAGGAATATGATATGAAAAGAATAAACGCATCGGAAATTGGCAGCCTTGACACCGGAAAAGTGCTTCTTCTTGATATAAGAAGCAGGCAGGAATTTGAAAGAAATGGCATCAGGGGTTCGGTAAACGTGCCATTTGACGAGATATCATCCGGGCTTTCAAAGCTGCCGAAAGACAGGCCTGTTTATGTTTTGTGCAGAACGGGCGACCTGAGCGAAGAAGTTGCGGAGATACTTGAAGACCGCGGATATGATGTCTGCAATATTGAGGGCGGTCATGCAGCATATACCGCAAATCTTGCATATGAAAGGCTGTAGACGGCAGTTTTGCAAAGCGGCACAGTTTTATATCTGCTATACCGATATATATAATAAGAATTATACCGCAAAAAAACAGATTTGTCAACTGCGGCTGCCGGCAAGTGATAACAGGAAATGAAAAGCTCCGCCATAACCTTCATTGTTACGGCGGAGCTTTTGTGCTGTACAAAAACTGACTAAAGCTTCTGTATGAGCGTATGATTTAAAGCGCTGGACTTTTTCGCGGATGCTTACTTAACGCGGGTATAGATTTCGACTTCACCGTCAGAATCGGTTATTGTGAGCTTATCTCCGTCTATCTCGACCTTAGAGGGGCCTTCATCCTCCTCGTCCAGACCTGTTGTAATTGTGCCATTTTCTTCGTCATATTCATATGTCGTATTTACTGTCGCAATTAAAGAAGACTTTCCGTCACTTTCAAAAACCAGGGAATAAGTCACTGCTGCTTCATCAGAAGAATTGCTATCCATAAACTGATCAAAATAATCAGTATTATATTCACCGTATACTGAGTCTTCATCAGCTTCGTCTGCACGGACAAAAGTGGTAGCGCCGGCAGTAATGGTTGTGCCGTCATAGGTATATTCTATTGAATTTCCGCCTGCAACTAACTTATCGCCGTCAATACAAAGGATACTGGAATAGTCAATTTCTTCGTGGAAGGTCATTTTATTGTCTGATATAAACTCAATGTATCCGCCTGGAACCGGCACTTCCTCGTCTTCCGACGCGCTCTTCAATGTCTCCTCGGTAGGTATCCACTTGCCGACGATAGTATCCTTGTCATCGCTGCTGTCCTTGCTTCCGCAGGAAACGAATGTGCATGAGAGCAGCATTGCTGCTGCGAGAACTGAAATAGACTTTTTCATAATTATCCTCC
>CAMOXW010000112.1 GCA_946629405.1 uncultured Ruminococcus sp. | reverse complement strand
GAGCATGACATAAAGAAATGTGATGCGCAAATTCCATATTTTATAAAGAATTTGCGCTCCCTGAACAAAGTTCAGGGCAATAACCGCCGTAAGGCGGTTATTGAGGACACATTAATTATACAACAAAACTCCCGGAATGTAAATAGGCAGGAAAAATTTTTCGGGCAGGCATATGTCAGGACCTCTCCATGACCGGCTGAAGGCTCGCATCACATCTGCGCTGCATTATTTATGCTATGAGCGCGATCAGCCACAATTCCGCAAAAAACGCCGGGACTGTTTTATACAGGCTCCGGCGCTGCTATTATTTCTGTTCAAATTTGGGCATGAGCCTCAGCTTGTGAAGGTTCAGTGCGTGCAGACGGTCAATCTTGACCTTGATCTCAGGATAAGCACTCAGGTCGTCCTGACCGCGTATATATGTGTCAAGCATCGCGTAGGTGAAACCGAGGTTGTCCTCATCAGTCTTGCCGCAAAGTCCGTCAGTAGGTACCTTATGAACAAGCTCCTTTGGAAGTCCGAGCTCATCACCTATCTGCAATACCTCCGTTACCGTCAGGTCGGAAAGCGGTGAGAAATCGCCCGCAGCATCGCCGTATTTCGTCGAATAACCTACCCAGTCCTCGGAAAGATTGCAGGTGTTCACAACTCTTCCGCCAAAAATCGCTGCAACGGCATAAAGAGTAGTCATTCGTATTCTCGCAGGTGTATTTATGATAGCCTGAGGTGTGGGCTCAGCACTCTTGCTCAGCTCGTTCATGAATGTGCTGACCGTATCGCCGATATTTATCGTTAAGCTCCTGATACCGAGGGTATCGACAAGAAGTCTGCTGTAGGAAATGTCAGACTGCTCACCCTGAGGCATGAGGACACCTATGACCCTGTCCTTGCCGAGAGCCTTTACACAGACAGCAGCAGCAATTGAACTGTCCTTACCGCCGGAGATACCGATAACTGCTTTGGTGGTTGAGGAAGCGTTTTCCTCGAAGTATTTCCGCACCCATTCGATAACGTCAGCGGTGACTTTTTTAGCGTCAAAACTGTAAGCCATAATCAAGCCTCCTGTTAAAGATTGTTTAATAATAGGATAGCATATTTTTCATTAATTGTCAAGGGGAAGTGCTGCTAATTAAAAGGACGGCACAGAGCCGTCCTTGAGATCTTTACTTTTTTTCTTCGTCCTCAGCCTCGTCTTCTTCGCCTTCGGCATCATCCTCGAAGTCCTCGATAGTGAGGTCGTCGTAGTCGAATTCAAGAAGCTCGTTGCAGTTGGGGCAGCGGATAGAGCCTTCCTCGATCATGCCGTCATCAAGGAGTATAGTATCTCCGCAGGTCGGACAAGTGACCTCATAGAGCTCATCATCGTCGTCGTCGAAGTCATATTCATCCTCGTCGTCGTCATCCTCGTCTTCATCGTCGTCCCATTTTTCCCACTTGTCATCCTCGCCGCAGTTCTCGCAGTCGCCGTCGCACTCATCGTCCTCATAGAGGTCGTCCTCGACAGAGCCGAGGTCCTCATCAAGAATATCGCAGAGCTCTGTGAGCTCATCCACCTGTGACTGAAGATCCTCAACGTAGATAACGAGTTCGTGCATCACTTCGGACATCTGGAGCAGAGCCTTGCCTTCCTTGGTAGAATTGTCGATCTCCATACCGTCGAGAAGTCCCTGAAGATAGGACATTTTTTCAGTAAGCTTCATAAGCGTTCCTCCTGTCTGAGACTTATGCTCTTGACATATATTCGCCGGTTCTTGTGTCTACCTGGATCTTCTCGCCCTCGTTGATGAAGAGCGGTACCTTGATCTCTGCACCTGTCTCAAGAGTTGCAGGCTTGGTAGCGTTTGTAGCTGTGTCGCCCTTGAAGCCGGGATCGGTCTGGGTAACGACGAGCTCAACGAAGTTCGGGGGCTCTACGCCGAAAACACTGCCCTTGTATGAGAGGACCTTGCAGATCATTTCTTCCTTGACAAACTTGAAACTGTCGCCGAGCTTGTCAGCGCTGATCGGCACCTGCTCGTAGGACTCAAGGTCCATGAAGTAGTAAAGGTCGCCGTCGTTGTAGCTGTACTGCATATCCTTTCTCTCAACGAAAGCTGTCGGGAACTTTGCTGTAGGGTTGAAGGAAGTTTCAACGACTGAACCTGTGATAACGTTCTTGTATTTTGTTCTTACAAAAGCGGCTCCCTTACCGGGCTTAACGTGCTGGAACTCGATTACCTGAACAACCTGTCCGTCGAGCTCGAATGTTACGCCGTTTCTGAAATCTCCTGCTGAAATCATATAAATACCTCCGGAATTTATTCATAGTATGATACTTTATTTTACCACATTTTTAAAGCTTTTGCAATACCTAAAGTGATAAATTATAAAGTTATGAGATTTTTGTCAAATTTCGTCAAATTTTCGCAGCCATCATTGTGCAGTACAACGAAATCCTCAATGCGGATTCCGAACTTTCCTGCGATGTATATGCCTGGCTCTACCGTTACGACCGCCCCTTCTGGAAGCGGAAGCTTGTAATTCGGGGAAGCGTTCGGACGCTCATGTATCTCCATGCCAACACCGTGGCCGAGTGAGTGGCCGAAGCAGTCACCATAGCCGGCAGCCTCGATAATATCGCGCGATACCTTGTCGAGAGCACTTCCGGTGATACCGGCTTTGGCAGCCTCAATACCGGCAAGCTGTGCCTCAAGGACAATGCTGTATACCTTCTGCATCTCATTAGTCGGCTGTCCCACGCAGACCGTGCGTGTCATGTCACTGTGATAGCCTTTCCACACCGCGCCGAAATCCATAAGTACGAATTCGCCGTCCTCTACTCTCTTGTCCGAAGGAACTCCGTGCGGCATAGATGTATTCGTGCCTGAGAGGACGATAGTCTCGAAGGAAAGGTCCTCCGCGCCCTTCTCGAACATCAGCCGGTTGAGCTCGAGGGCAATCTCACGCTCAGTTCTCCCGACCCTGATGAACGGCAGCAGCTCCGTAAGGGCGTCCTCGGCTATCTGCTGCGCCTTTTTAATACACTCGAGCTCAGCCTCGTCCTTCACCGAGCGCATCGCTGAAATGGCATTGCTGAGGGCGTCAGAGCTGTCCACGGTCATCCCCTGGAAGAAATGCCGGTAGGTGCCCAGCTCCTTCACCGTCATTGTCTCTGATTCGACCGCAAAAGACCTGGCACCATGACGTTCAAAGAGCTCCTTCAGCTGAGGGCAGAGCTTTTTCAGCTCAATTACCTCTGCATCGCTGACAGTCGCCCGCGCCTTCTCGATATACCGGAAATCTATCAGCAGGTACGCCTTGTCGGGAAATACCGCAACTACTCCCGCTGATGACTTCATCCCGGTGAAATAGCGCCGGTTGATATCCGAGGTTATCAGAGCGCAGTCCGCACCGCTGAAATGTTCAAAAAGCCTTCCTGTCCTGTTCAAAGCAATGCCTCCTCAAAGCTCCGCCATAGCTTGTACAGCAAGGTAATAGCTGGCAAAGCCGAAGCCGCAGATAGTCCCCCGGCACACCGGTGATATTACGGAATTTGAGCGGAATTCGTCCCTTGCAAAGATGTTGCTGATATGCACCTCGATGCAGGGTATCTTTATCGCTGCGATAGCATCGCGGATTGCGTAGCTGTAGTGAGTATAGGCGCCGGCATTGATTATGACACCGTCAAACGTCGTGCGTGCGGCATGGAGCTTGTCGATGATCGCGCCCTCATGGTTGGACTGGAATATTTCGCACTGCAATCCCTGTTCCTTTGCGCGGTCGATTATATTGCTGTTGAGCACTTCTATCGACGTATTTCCGTAAACTCCCGGCTCGCGCTCGCCGAGAAGGTTGAGATTGGGTCCGTGTATAACAAGTATCTTCTTTACCATATTCATACCTCGCTATCTGCAAATTTCACCGGAAGGAATGGCTTTTCGAGCACTCTCTTGAAGCGAATGAACCGCTCCTTCCTGCCCTCTTTTTCGATCGGCTGAACGAATATCGAGGTTATTCCTGCGAAATTCGCGCCCCATATATCGGTAAAGAGTTGGTCGCCGACTGCGGCAGTCTCGCGTTTTTTCAGCCTCATGAGCTTCATCGCACTTATATATCCTTTTTTAAGCGGCTTTCCGGCGTCCGGAACGAACGGAAGTCCAAGCAGCTTTGCGAATGGCTCGACACGCTCGCGCCTGTTGTTCGATAGTATCATCAGCCTTATCCCGCTGCGCTTCATAGTCTCTATCCACTCCGGTATTCCCTCTGCGGGAACAGGGTGGTCATGTGTGGTAAGGGTATTGTCCACATCGAGTATCAGCCCGCGTATGCCGCGTTCACGCAGTATTTCCGGCGTAATGTCGGTGGTTTTCCGAAAGGCGATATCCGCGCCTGTTCCTGTCAGTTTGTGTCTGATCGACATGAAATATGTCAACTCCGTTCCATAAATGAAAAAGCGAACTCTTTTGAGCCCGCTTTTATCAACATAAATTGTTACCGTAAGATCAATACTTACGCTTACGAGCTGCCTCAGACTTCTTCTTACGCTTT
>CAMOXW010000111.1 GCA_946629405.1 uncultured Ruminococcus sp. | reverse complement strand
CCCAGCCTATACCTAAAAATGACAGGAATTTCCTTAACGTCACTACCTCTATCTGCGGCGCCGATGCTCTGGAGGATTTCCGCCACTTCTTCTCAACAGATATCCCGGCTGCTGCCTTCGTCGGATCGGACGGCATAGACGATTGCTTCAAGACCGACGACCAGCTCTATAACCTCTACAAGACCGTAATGTATTCCTTCAATACGAGCGACCACGATACGGCTGAAAAAGGCCTCGAGGAGTACCTCCCGAGACTCTCCGCAAAGGGCAGCGGCGATGATGTTTCTATCGCTGCCGTGCTCGATATGGACGCTATCGGAGAGATAGATTCTGTCAAGAGCTTCGACCGCGAAAAGGAAAAAGCCCGCGTCGAGGAACACGCCCGCCTCGAAGCCCAGAAGGCTGAGGCGGAACGCAAGCGCGTAGAGGCGGAACGCGCGCGGCAGGCTGAGGAGGCTAAATTCAGAAAACAACGCGAGGAATGGCATAAGCTCGAGGCTGAACTCAAGCAGCGCGCTATCAGCGCCGAAAGACGTGCTCAGATCGCTGAACAGCGTGCGGACGAGGCTATCAGAAAAGAACAGCAGGCAAGAAATCAGCTCGACCGCTATACAAACGTCAGACGGTGCAGAAACTGCGGCTCTGTTCTGAGTCCGACTGCTAAATTCTGCCCGAATTGCAGCTACAGAACTGAGCTCGCTCCGCCGCTTTTTACTGCCGGAAACGAAGCCGCTATGACCAGTACGCCCGATGCTCCTGCGCCTGAACAGATCAATCACACTCCCGAAAACGACGAGCGCGTTCTCGCTAACCGCCGAGAGCAGAACATTGATGTCGCTGTACCTGACAACGCTCAGCCTGTACAGCCTGATACACCGCCGGCTCCCACCGTGCAGACCGTACCGGATGAACCTCAGGAGCCCACGGCCGTGACTGCTCCTGAAACTGTACCGGATTCCGCTCCCGAAGAAACTCCCGCAGAGCCGCCTGCTCCGGATGCAAAGCCGCTTCCTGCCAACGAAACACAGGATGATGCCCGGCAGGACGAACAGAGCCTCTGGGGGTAAATATCAGAACGGGCATATATACCTCCTGCGGTATATATGCCTGTTTTCGCATGACTGAGATCACGCTCAGAAATAGTACATCATGATTTGGAGTTCATAATAATGAAACTGGATAATGCACAATTCCTCGAAGAAATCAGAAAATTACTTGAAAAGCAAGGCAGAGATATGATCTGCGACGCAGGCCGCGTCAATGCCTTCCTCATGGACCTCGCTCCCGAAAACAGCAAGGAACGAAAACTGGTATGCTCTGTACTACGCGAGGGAATCGGCTCTGAGCTGCTCGGCGCTGCGGATAAGTCACAGGAGGAACAGGACTACTGCATCAGAAAATGTATCATCCAGATCAAAAATGATATGTGGATCGCTGACGAGGCTGCTGAGCTTGCTGTCAATATCATCGCCGGAGCTCTCGGGATAAGCTGCAATATCCCCGCCTCTGAAACAGGCAGAAGCGGCTCCTTCACCTCTGCTGCTGCGCCTCCCGGGCTTGAACCGCTCATAAAGGGTGCCTTCACCGGCGGAGATGACGCTCTTAACGCTGCTCTCTCCGCTCACTGCGAGATCGGCTACAAGGCTCTGGCTGCAAATCTTGACCTCGAATGCCTTGTCATTCCCGAAAGCATAAAGATCATCCGCTCACGAGCCTTCCAGAACTGCATAAATCTGGAAACTATCCAGCTTCCTGCCGGACTTGACGGCCTCGGAAGCTCGGCATTCCTCGGCTGCATGAGCCTCAGAAGCATAACTATCCCGCAGAATAAAAAATATACTGTCGCCGGCGGTATGCTCATCAATAAGGAGACAAGGTCTGTCATCCGCGCTCAGAACGACGCCTCCCGGACTGAATGTCAGATACCCGGAACTATCGAAAGGATCGAGCCATATGCCTTCGACCGCTCTCCCGCGCAATGTATTAAAATGCCCAAAAGCCTCAATTATATCGCCTATAACGCATTCTTCTACTGCATGGAGCTCGAAAGATTCGAGGTCGATCCGCATAATATTACATTCTCCTCTGTCGAGGGCGTACTCCACAACCGCAGCAGACGCCTTCTCATAAGATATCCCTCCGGCAATAAAAAGGAGAACTATATCGTCGAGGACGAGGTCGAGGAGATCGCGGAAGGTGCTTTTTCCGCCGCTGCTCACCTCAAAAGCATCACCTTTACAAATAACTTGAAAAAAATCGGCAGCAGAGCCTTTGAAAAATGTATCAGCATCGGTTCACTGATGCTCCCCGCAAGCGTTGAGGTGATCGGTGAGAGAGCCTTCCAGTTCTGCGGCGGGCTCTCTGCACTCATACTGCCAAGAAGTATCCGCGAGATCGGCGATTTTGCGTTCTTTGAGTGCAGCTCGATCAAGGCACTGAGCGTTCCTAAGTGTGTTCAGCGTATAGGCCATGCCGCCTTCAGGGACTGCTCATCGCTGGAAAAAGTCGTCATCCAGAGCGAGGTGAGCTTCATCGGCAACGGCGCCTTCGACGGATGCAGTCCAGATATCGAGATCTGTATCAAGGATAATCCCTACGCAGAAACCTACTGCCAGACGCGAGGAATAAAATTCAGCAGAATGTGATCCCCGAAAGGAGTTGTTTATATGATAAAAAATGAACGTCAGGCTACTGTTATCATGGCAAAATGTAAGCAATCAAGAAAACCGTTCGGCATAAGAGTTGAAAAAATGCCGGACAATATCTGGCACTGTACCTGGGCTTTCAAGCTCACAGAAAAGGCTGCCTCCAACGAAGGCTACGGCACTGAACTCGTTTCAGGTCAGATGGGTCTCGCCGACACCTACCCCGGCTGCCCTTACTGCAATTCGGGCGGCTGGTTCTGCTGCACCTGCGGAAAAATAACCTGTCAGGGCGAGGAACGCAGAGTCACCTGCTCATGGTGCGGAAAATCTGGTGAGACCGTCGATTCCGATACCTTCGATCTCCACGGCGGCGGCTATTAAGGAGGTTATTATGAAATTCAGACTTATCGGTACTACTGTACCTGCCGTTGAGGTCTGCTTCGAGCAGACAGGTGAGGAGATAATCACACAGTCCGGCGGAATGTGCTGGATGACACAGGGCGTAGATATGACTACAAGCACGAACGGCGGCGTCCTTTCAGGCTTTGGAAGAATGTTCTCGGGTGAGAGCTTCTTCATGGTGAAGTATTCCGCTCAGTACGCAGGCGCTGTTATTGCCTTTGCTTCTACCCTCCCCGGAGCTATCGTCCCCGTTAAAATGCGCGAGCATCCCAACGGCCTCATATGCCAGAAGGGTGCGTTCCTTTGCGCTCAGTCCTCGGTAAAGCTCGAGACCGCCTTCACCAAGAAGTTCACCGCAGGTCTGTTCGGAGGCGAGGGCTTCATCCTCCAGAAGCTTACCGGAACCGGTACTGCTTTCCTCGAGGTAGACGGTGATGTCGTCGAGAAGGACCTCAGCGCCGGCGAGGTCATCAAGGTCGATACCGGAAACGTGGTCGCCTTCCAGAATGGTATGCCCTATGAGATAGAGACCGTCCACGGCTTCAAGAACGTGCTTTTCGGCGGCGAAGGCCTTTTCCTCACCAAACTCACAGGTCCCGGAAAGGTCATTCTCCAGACGCAGAATATGAGCCAGTTCGCTAAGGCTGTTTCCAGGATCCTCCCCAGCACAAGATGAGCTCTGCCGTATTGTAATTCTTTATGAAGAATGAACGCTACTATTACGGGATAATGTCCGCCGCCGAAAAGGAAGCGTACAAGAAAATATTCTACGCCCTTAAAGCAAAAGCCCTTAATATCGAAATTTCAACGGCGCTCTCCCCGGATGATATCCAGGAGCTCTATCTCAGGGTCCTCGTCGATAATCCCCTGTTCTACTTTATCAACCAGCAGGTAATCAAAATGAGATACTGTACAGGTTATTATATCCTCATGCCCGAATATCTCTATAATCCCCGCGAGATAACCCTGCTCGACCAGGACGTCAGGAACATGGTCAACAAAGTCTGCACCAGCGCAAAAAGAGTTGCAAAGAACGATTTCAGGCTCGAAAAATACCTCCATGACAGCGTTGTGAAAAGCGTTGCATATGACTATGATTCGCTCAGAAAAAAAGACTGCTACAATGCACATTCGATCATCGGTGCATTTATAGACAGAAGGGCTGTCTGCGAGGGCATCGCAAAGGCCTTCAAGGTCCTCTGCAATGAATGCGGTATTAAGTGCATCGTCGTCCTCGGCAAGGCTGACCCGGAAGGCGTTTACGGCGAGGATACCTACCACGCATGGAACATCGTGAAGATCGGCAGCGATTCCTACCACGTTGACCCCACATGGGACAATATGTACGATAAGGGCTTTGAGCATATCAGCTATGATTACTTCAACCTCACCACCGCAGATATTCTCAGAGATCATCATCCTATGGGAAGGCTCCCCGAATGTACCTCAACACGGCTGAATTACTATGCCTGCACTGGCAGCTTCGCCGGTCATTTTGACGACCTCGTCGCGCTTATCAATGCCCGGATCGACAGAAAGGCTATAATGTGCAAGATCATCAACGATACCGATGAGCCGGTCTCCGTTGACGAGCTCCGCTACAGAACTGCACTCGCCGTTTCTGAAGCACTGAAAAATAAACAGCTTAAACGCAGCTTTTCCGTCATTGTCAATCCGTGCCAGCAGACGGTAAAGATACTATTCATTGATTAACCGGAGAATGAACAAACCATGATATATACCTCTGACAAATTGCTTGTTTTAGGCAAAAGACTCAACAACAGCATCCGCCCTTACCTCCTCATCGACCCGCTCCAGGCAAAGCATATCCCTGTTTCGCCGTCCGCTGCACTGGATATGATGAGCGCCCTCGGTATGCGGGTGAAGAAATCCGCTCCCGGCGCCCGGCTCGTCATCGGTTTTGCCGAAACTGCTACCGCTATCGGCGCTGCAGTCGCTCAATGCCTCGGCAGCCAGTGCTATTTCCTGTGTACAACAAGAGAGGAGATCACCTCAGTGAAAAACTGGATCGATTTCAGGGAGGAACACAGCCATGCTGCCGAGCAGAAGCTTGCTGCCGACCATCTGGATGAGCTTTTCAGCAGCACTGATACCATCGTTTTTGTGGACGACGAGCTCTCGACCGGCAAGACCCTTGTAAATATGACCGCACAGCTCCTGCGTCAGTTTCCCGCCGTCAGGAACAAGCACTTCATCATTGCCTCCGTTATCAACAGGCTTACAGACGAAAATATCGCAAGGCTTGAATCCTT
>CAMOXW010000110.1 GCA_946629405.1 uncultured Ruminococcus sp. | reverse complement strand
TCGCTGAGGCTGCCATCCGTGCAGGCTGCAAGTGCTTCTTCGGTTACCCGATCACTCCCCAGACAGAGCTTGCCGCTTATATGGCAAAGCGTATGCATAAGGCAGGCGGCGTATTCCTTCAGGCTGAGTCTGAGGTAGCTGCTATCAATATGGTCCTCGGAGCTGCCTCCACAGGCGTCCGTGCAATGACCTCATCTTCATCTCCCGGAATCTCCCTCAAGAGTGAAGGCGTTTCATATATCGCAGGCTCAGACCTTCCCGCTGTTATAATCAACGTAGAGCGCGGCGGCCCCGGACTCGGCGGTATACAGCCCTCTCAGGCTGATTACTGGCAGGCTACAAAGGCTCTCGGCCACGGCGACTTCCAGCTTCTCGTATATGCACCCGCTTCCGTTCAGGAAATGGTGGACTACGTTGTAAAGGCATTCGACCGTGCTGACAAGTACCGTATGCCCGCAATGATACTCGCTGACGGTCTGCTCGGTCAGATGATGGAGCCTGTATCCTTCCCCGAGATCAACCCCGACGCCTATGACAAGAGCGGCTGGGCTACAACAGGTCATAAGAACCAGAGAGAGCACCACATCGTAAACTCCCTCTACCTCCAGCCTGACGCCCTCGAGAAGTCTATCGTTGACCGCTATAAGAGATACGAGATAATCAAGGAGACCGAGACCGAGGCTGAGCTTTATCTCACCGAGGACTGCGATATCCTTCTCTGTGCATTCGGCGCAACTGCAAGAGTTGTAAAGTCTGCCGTAAACTCAGCAAGAGAGCTGGGCATAAAGGCAGGACTGTTCCGTCCCAAGACCCTCTGGCCTTTCCCTGTAAAGGAGATCAACGAGGCTGCAAAGACTGCAAAGTGCCTCCTCAGCGTTGAAATGTCAATGGGTCAGATGGTAGAGGACGTAAAGCTCGCTATCAACTGCTCCAAGCCCGTTCACTTCTTCGGAAGGACCGGCGGCGTTATCCCCACCCCTGTTGAGGTGCTGGAGGAGATCAAGAAACTCGGAGGTGCTAAGTAATGGCTGTTGTATTTGAAAGACCAAAGTCACTGGTCGATATCCCTACACATTACTGCCCCGGATGTACCCACGGCATCGTTCACAGGATACTCTGTGAGGTCATCGACGAAATGGGCATCGAGGGCGATACTATCGGTGTTTGTCCTGTAGGCTGCTCGGTTATGGCTTACGACTACTTCGCCTGCGACATGATCGAGGCAGCTCACGGCCGTGCTCCGGCTGTAGCTACAGGTGTAAAGCGCACCAATCCTGATAAGTTCGTATTTACATATCAGGGCGACGGCGACCTCGCTGCTATCGGAACTGCCGAGACAGTTCACGCTGCTACAAGAGGCGAAAATATCGTTGTTATCTTCATCAACAATACTATCTATGGCATGACCGGCGGTCAGATGGCTCCGACCACTATCCCCGGACAGGTAACTCAGACAACACCTTTCGGACGTGACCCGCAGCTTGCCGGCTTCCCTGTAAGAGTATGCGAAATGCTCTCAACACTGACAGGTACAGCTTATGCAGAGCGTGTTGCCGTAGACAGCGTACCCCATATCAGAGCCGCTAAAAAGGCTATCCGCAAGGCCTTCGAGAACCAGAAGGCAGGCAAGGGCTTCTCTATCGTAGAGGTCCTCTCGACTTGTCCTACAAACTGGGGACTTGCTCCTCTTGACGCTATCAAGCGCCTCCAGGACGAAATGATCCCCTACTACCCGCTCGGCGTTTACAAGGACGTTGAGAACAGCGTTTTCGAGAATGTTCAGGGAGGTAATGAATAATGGCTACAACTGAGATACTTCTCGCAGGCTTCGGCGGACAGGGAATCCTCTTTGCCGGAAAGATACTCGCTTACTGCGGACTTATGGACGACAAGGAGCTCTCATGGCTCCCCTCATACGGCCCTGAAATGAGAGGCGGTACCTGCAACTGTTCCGTATGTATTTCCGATGAGCCCATTGGTTCGCCGCTTGTGCTCACTCCCGATATCCTTATCGTTATGAACCAGCCCTCGTTCGACAAGTTCGTGAAGGCTGTACGTCCCGGCGGAAAGGTATTCTTCGACAGCACTCTCATCGAGGCAAACACAGACAGGACTGACATTCAGCTTTTCGGCATCCCCTCGCAGCAGCTTGCTGACGATAACGCTCTCAAGGGCGGCTCAAACATAATCCTCCTCGGAAAGCTCCTCAAGGAGACTGAGATCTGCTCACTCGATACCATGAAGAAGGCTATCGAGAAGGTAGTCCCCCCGAAGAAGGCAGCGCTTATCCCCAATAACTATAAGGCGATCGAGATCGGCATGAATTCATAAAGCAAAAAGCTCCTCCGGACCAGGGGGAGCTTTTATTTTAAAAATGCGGGGTTGTCAGTCCGTTCAAGAAGATAGTCGATAGATACGCCGAAATAATCCGCAATGAGGATGAGTGTCTGGTAATCCGCCTGACGCTCGCCTGTCTCATACCGACTGAGGGTGTTCTGGTTCATATTAAGTTCAATTGCAAGCCGCTGCTGTGTCATTTTTTTAGTTTTTCTCAGCTCTTTAAGTCTCATAGCATTTTCACCAAAGGAATGATCTGCACTTTGTGATTAGTGTAGAAAAGGTGTATGTTCCCTTGACGTTATTATACCATTCTGGTATAATATAAATATCCCAAAACGGGATATTTATAAAGGAGTGAGTTAAATGAAAGACAATTCAGCAACCAAATTATGCAAGCACTGTAAATCAGAGATGAAAAAAGGTGCAAAGGTTTGCCCGACCTGCGGAAAAAGGCAGCATATGAGCATAGGGTGCCTTGCCGTTATCGTAATACTGGTAATTATTGGCATTATAATCGCTTCATGCAGCAAAGCGGCAGATGACGCTGTAAAAGAGGACGAGAAAAAAAGCAATGACAAGAATGTGACTGCCGAGACAGTTATTTACGATGAGAGCGGCTTGAAGGTAACCTACACCGGAATGGAAGCTGCTGCCCTGAATGTCAGCACCGACATCAAGCTGAAAATAGAAAACAATACCGATAAATCACTTGTTATCACGATAGACGATTTCTCTGTTGACGGCTATTCGATAAATGCACCTTTCTACGCTGAGGTCGCTGCCGGAAAAATAACCAACGATACCATAGATGTCCTTGACTCCTATCTCAGCGACAACGGTTTATCCTATGCGACGATAAAAGAAGCTGAGTTCAAATTTAATATTACCGACAGCAACAACATAACCGACAGAAAAACCACCGATACCATTAAGTTCAGTCTCAGATAGTTTTCAGGCTCTGGACCTGAATATACAAGCCTGAAATGCCGTTTCCGGCAGTACAGCTGTACTGACCGCAAAGAGTTTATGAAAAACTGCTCCGTGCAAACGGAAACGCCCGGGAGAATCACTTCTCCCGGGCGTTTTTGCTTTATTCATCCTCTGCTGCCGGTTCAGGCTAAGCATCCTTGCAGGCGGCAAGAAATATCCCCCGACCTTACAGCCGGGGGAAACTCACGCATTATTCAGCGTCTTCTGTCTCAGCGTTCTTCTCGATGTAGTTTACGATATCGCCGACAGTCTTGATCTCCTCAACAGCCTCGTCGGGGATAGAGATATCGAACTCATCCTCGATTGTTGTGATAAGATCAACAACGTCGAGGGAATCAGCACCGAGGTCATCCTGAATATTAGCCTCAGTTGTTACCTCGTCGGCGTCAACACCGAGCTGCTCAGCAATAATATCCTTGAGCTTTTCAAAAACCATTATTCTTCCTCCTTTTATATTGCAAGTAAAATCAGTCATTCTGTGAATGCACCGATTTTTCTAAATTTAGTATAACGTTCTTTTAGCAAAACGTCAATATCTTTTTTGCATTTTTCTGGAATTTTCAGTGACAAATATTCTTTAATATTCTCCGAAATTTTGTCTAAATCGTTATGTGCGCCTCCGAGGGGCTCCTCAATGATAGCCTCGGCAACTCCCAGACTGACCATATCCTCGGCTGTAATCCGCATTACCTCGCTTGCTTCCTGCTCACGGGAGGCGTCCTTCCAGAGGATGCTTGCGAAGCCTCTTGGCGAAAGAACTGAGTATTCAGCGTTCTCCAGCATGGCAAGCTCATCGCATACGCCGAGCGCAAGTGCGCCGCCGCTTCCGGCTTCGCCCAGCACGACGGATATGATAGGCGTGCGGAGGGTCATAAATTCTGCGATATTCTTGGCGATAGCCTCGCCCTGTCCCCTCTCCTCAGCGGCAACTCCGCAGAATGCACCGGGAGTGTCGATGAAGCATATAACTGGTCTGTGGAATTTTTCAGCCTGTTTTGCAAGCCTCAGAGCCTTTCTGTAGCCCTCCGGGTGGGGCATTGCAAAGTTGCACGCCTTATTCTCATTGATGTCACGGCCCTTGACCTCCGCGATAATAGTCACCGGACGGTTGTCAAGCCTTGCTATCCCGCCTATAATAGCCTTATCGTCACCGAACAGCCTGTCACCGTGAAGCTCATAGAAATCGGTGAAAATAAACGGGATATAGTCCCTTATGGTAGGTCTTCCCTTAGCATGGATTATCTGGAGGCGTTCCCACGCAGTTTTTTTCTCGTCCATAGCTCAGACCTCCTTCGGCGTGAAGCCGTGCAGTTTTAGCAGGTGGGAGAGCACGCTCCGCAATTTCCTGCGTTCTACTATCATATCGACGAAGCCTTTTTCGTGCATGAATTCGGCAAGCTGGAAGTCCTCGGGAAGTCTCTGCTTGATAGTTCCCTCGATAACGCGCCTTCCGGCAAAGCCGATGAGGACCTTTGGCTCAGCGATTATGATGTCGCCAAGCGAGGCGAAGGAAGCCGTAACACCTCCGGTAGTCGGGTCGGTCATGACGGATATGTAAAGACCGCCCTTGTCGCTGTGGAGCTTTACCGCACCGGAAGTCTTTGCCATCTGCATCAGGGACACGATACCCTCCTGCATACGCGCACCGCCGGAAGCTGTGAACATTACGACCGGCAGGCTGTTTTCAGTTGCATACTCGAATGCTCTTGTGACCTTTTCGCCGACAACGCTTCCCATACTTCCCATCATATATCTCGAATCCATGACGCCAAGCACGACAGGCGAGCCCTTTATCAGAGCGGTACCGGTAACAACAGCGTCATTCAGGTCGGTGCTTTCGCGGAGCTCCTCCTGCTTCTCGTCATAATCGGGAAAGTTGAGGGGGTTAAGGCTTTTCATATCCGCATCGAACTCCCTGAAGCTGCCCTTGTCGGCGGTGATAGCGATACGCTCGTTCGAGGAGAGCCTGCCGTGGTAGTTACACTTAGGGCAAACCCTGTGAAGCTCCTCATATTTTGAGAGCGGGCTGGTATCCTGACATCTCGGGCATTTGAACATCGGCGGTTTATAGTCGTCGTCGCTGCCGTTGAAGCGCTTTTTCACGACGTCAAAGAAATCTTCAAACAATTTATTTCACCACTTCTATCAATAATAAACGGACGCCGGGGATATTTTCCCCTGCACTATTTGTTCTTCTTCCGCTTCTCCATATACCGGTTGAGGAAGCCTATATCATAGGAACCGCTGCGGAATTCGGGGCGGGTTATCATTTCAAGCTGAAATTCGATATTCGTATCCACGCCCTCCACGATGAACTCAGAGAGAGCCCATTTCATCTTGTTTATAGCGTCCTCGCGGTCGGAGCCGTGAGCAATGAGCTTGCTTATCATCGAGTCGTAATAAGGCGTTATCGTATACCCCTGATATACCGCGCCGTCTATTCTTATTCCGGGGCCGCCGGGCATATACAGCGCTGTAATGGTGCCGGGCGACGGTCTGAAATCGAGGCTGGGATTCTCTGCATTGATACGGCACTCTATAGCATGACCGCGGAGCTTTACCTCGTCCTGGCTGACCTTCAGCGGCAGGCCGGCGGCTATCTCTATCTGAGCCTTTACGAGGTCGAAGCCGGTAACCTCCTCGGTAATCGGGTGCTCGACCTGAATACGGGTATTCATCTCCATGAAGTAGAAGCTTCTCTCCTCATCGACGAGAAATTCTATGGTACCGGCGTTGAAGTAATTACACTGCTTTGCGGCAGTAACAGCAGCCTCACCCATTTTCTTCCTCAGCTCAGCGTCAACTATGGGGCTGGGACACTCCTCAATTATCTTCTGATTACGGCGCTGCATCGAGCAGTCGCGCTCTCCGAGATAGATATAGTGACCGTGCTGGTCGCCGATTATCTGTATCTCGACATGGTGGGGGTTTATGAGGAATTTTTCGATATATACGGAGCTGTCGCCGAAGAACTTTTCGGCCTCCTGCTGAGCGGCAGTCATCTGAGCCTCGAGCTCTGAGGGGAGGTCAACACGGCGTATACCGCGTCCGCCGCCTCCTGCGGAAGCCTTGACGAGCACGGGATAGCCGGCCTTTTCAGCAAAGGCTCTCGCCTCGTCCACCGTAGCAACAGCGCCCTTTGAACCGGGAATAACAGGTACACCTGCCGCTGCCATAGTTTCCTTTGCAGCAGCCTTGTTGCCGAGCAGCTCGATAGCCTCCGGGGAAGGCCCTATGAACACCAGGCCATACTCCGCGCATTTTCTTGCGAACTCCGCATTTTCCGAAAGGAAGCCGAATCCGGGATGGATAGCCTCCGCACCGGTATTAAGCGCAGCCTGTATCACAGCGTCCATATTGAGGTAGCTGTCCTTTGTAGCGGGCGGACCAATGCACACAGCCTCATCGGCGATCTGTGCATGGAGGGAATTTCTGTCAGCGGTGGAATAGACCGCTACGCACCTTACTCCCAGCTCGCGGCACGCCCTTATGATACGGACGGCGATCTCGCCTCTGTTAGCGATAAGTATTTTTCTGAACATCTATATAATATCTCCTTGCATCACAATACATAATGCTTAATCCGTAATAAAAGCGGGTACACCGCAGTTATGGATCACAGAAAAGCAGTTATTTGTTAGCGTCAACAAACGCAAAGGTCAGCTCGCAGGAGACTGCCTTTTCGCCGCCGACAGAAGCCAGACCCTTACCTGTGCCTACGGAACCGCGCTGACGTATCATCTCAACTTCAAGATCAAGCACGTCGCCCGGTACGACCTGACGGCGGAACTTAGCCTTGTCAATGCCTCCAAAAAGTCCTATTTTTCCCTTTAATTCGGGCTTTGACAGCATACATACAGCACCCGCCTGAGCGAGCATCTCGATCATGAGCACTCCGGGAGTTACCGGATAGCCGGGGAAATGTCCCTCGAACCAGAAGTCCTCCTCTTTAATGTACTTCCTTGCGTGGATCTTCACGCCTACCTCCATATCAACGACCTCGTCAATGAGAAGGAACGGTTCACGGTGCGGGATTATCTCCTTTATCTGCTCTTGGTTCATAAGTATATCAGCCATAGTTACCTCCGGGAGTTATTTTATGACCATGATAGGCTGGTCGTACTCTACAGCCTGACCGTCAGAAACGAGTATCCTGTCAACGATGCCGTCGTAGTCGGACTGTATCTCGTTCATCAGCTTCATGGACTCGATTATCATGATGACGTCGCCCTTCTTGACCTCATCGCCGACCCTTACGAACGGCGGCTTATCAGGCGAGGGAGCTGCATAGAATGTGCCAACGATAGGTGATTTCACGAGCTTTCCGCTGATCTCTCCGGCAGCCTGTGCCTCAGATGCGGAAAGATTTTCCTCAGCCGGAGAGGAAGGCACTGACGCCTGAACCGGAGCTCCGATAAACGGCATAGCCGGCGGAGGCGGAGGCAGGCACTTCTTGCCCTTGATAGTAATAGTCTTTTCGCCGTTTGACAACGTGAGCTCCGAGAGCTCCTTCCTGTTGATGATGTCAGCAAGTTTTTCAATGGTCTCGGTATCGACCATTCCTAAGATTTCGCTCATTGCTTGCTCCTCCTTAATCTGTAACTTTTCTGAAACAGAGCGTGGCGTTATGACCGCCGAAGCCCAGTGAATTTGAAAGCGCAGCGTTGACCTCCTGCTCCACATTTCCGTTTACGCAGTAATCAAGATCGCACTCCTCGTCAGGGACCTTATAGCCAACTGTCCTGTGGATGAAGCCCTCCTGAATGGATTTAGCGCATACTACAGCCTCAACAGCACCCGCAGCGCCGAGAAGGTGTCCTATCATGGACTTTGTGGAATTTATCTTCACCTTCTTTGCGTATTCACCGAAGGCGAGCTTTATCGCGGCAGTTTCGTACTTGTCGTTGAGACCTGTTGAAGTACCGTGCGCGTTTATGTAGTCTATATCAGCAGGTGTAAGACCTGCCTCCTGTATAGCAAGTGTCATGCCCATTCCGGCAGCTTCGCCTGAAGGCATAGGAGAGGTCATGTGGTAAGCGTCGCAGGTAGCACCGTAGCCGGCCACCTCAGCGTATATCTTAGCCCCCCTTGCCTTAGCGTGCTCATATTCCTCAAGCAGCAGAACAGCGCTTCCTTCACCCAGAACGAAGCCGCTTCTTTCCTTATCAAAGGGGATAGAAGCTCTTTCGAGATCTCCGGACTTTGTGAGCGCCTTCATATTTGAGAATCCGGCATAGGTGAACTCAACGTTCGTACTCTCAGTACCGCCTGCAAGAGCAGCATCGAGGTAGCCGTCCTTGATCTTCCTGAAAGCCTCGCCGATCGAGTGCGTACCGGTAGCACAGGCTGTTGTGATGTCAAAATTAGCGCCCTTGAAGCCTGTCTTCATGGCTATGGTACCGGCAGCCATATTGCTTATCATCATCGGGATATAGAATGCGGATATCCGTGAGGGACCTTTTTCGAGGTACTTCCCGTGCTCCGAAAGTGTCAGATCGATACCGCCGATGCCGCTTCCAACAAGCACACCTACTCTGTATGGATCGAGGTCGGAAAGATCGGTGCCTGCGTCAGTAAGCGCCTCATGCGCTGCTACAACAGAATACTTGGTGAAGCGGTCCATGCGCTTTGATTCCTTCTTGTCGAAACAGCCCTTGACGTCGAAATAGTCCTCGTCGTTGAAATCGCGGACTAAACCTGCGATCTTTACGCCTGTACGCTCCGTATCGAAAGCGTCGATGTAGGAAATACCAAGTCTGTTTGCCCTGATGCCCTCCCAGAATTTGTCAACTCCTGTACCGAGGGGAGTTACAGCTCCCATACCGGTGATAACAACTCTTCTGCTCATAAATTTTCCTTTCAATTACCTTTATACTGCCGTGCCTGTGCACGAATAATTATTACGCTCACATGGAAAGTCCGCCGGAGATCTCGATGACCTGACCGGTGACATAGGAACAGTCCTCCGAAACAAGGAACGATACCACAGAGGCGATCTCCTCAGGCTCGCCATAGCGCTTCATAGCAACAGCCTCGAGCATTTTTGCCTTGATCTCATCGGAAAGAACGTCCGTCATAGGAGTTCTGATAAGTCCGGGAGCTATAGCATTGCACACGATGCCCTTCTTGCCGTACTCCTTTGCAAGTGTCTTTGTCATGCCTATGATAGCCGCCTTTGAAGCGGAATAGTTCATCTGTCCGGGATTTCCGTAAAGACCTGCAACGGAAGAAACGTTGACGATACGTCCGTACTTCTGCTTCATCATGACGGGGCAGGTCTGCTTGAGCATATTAAAGATGCTCTTCTGGTTGACGGCGATAACAGCATCGTAGTCAGCCTCGTCCATACGCGCAAGGAGCTTATCCTTTGTGATACCGGCGTTGTTGACGAGAGCCTCGATGCTGCCCATAGTCTCCTTAACAGCCTTTACCATTTCAGCACAGTCGTCCATTTTTGAGACATCCGCTGCGAATATCTCAGCCTTTACGCCGAATGCGCGGCACTCCTGTGCAACTGCGACAGCCTTTTCCTTATCGCTGTCACTCGGGTAGTGGTTGATAGCTACGTCGAAGCCGTCCTTTGCAAGGCGCCTTGCGATACAAGCGCCGATGCCCTGTGAGCCTCCGGTTATAAGTGCAACTGACATATTATTTCCTCCAAATCATGATTAATGAATATGTTCTTTAACTTTATCGTATATTTCGTCAACAGAAGTTACATTGTCCACATCAAAATCAGTATATTCATCTGTTTCAGGGTTATATATCTTCATGGCAGGATAAACCTCGATTTTTCCATGAAATTGTGGGGGATCCACAACTGCATACTTAACATCAGCATCCTTTATGACCACAAAATATTCACATTCAGGCTCATCAGCAAACAGGGTATAATTCTTTACCATTTTGTAAAAAAATTCTGTATCCAGCTTGACTTCACTGGTATTCTTTGAAGGGTCGGAATGTATAATATACGTTCCGCCTATTTTAGAGCCTTTCGCACTCAGATCGGTCAATGCCGCCTCACTTGCTTTTGTGATGCTAAACGCAGACGAAGATAAGACATTGATAAGCTCATTTTCGTCCTTATGATATTTCAGAATTTTCCAGCCTTCTGTTTCTGTATGGACGACCGAAAAAAAAGTATCGTAGCACTCTTCTTCTGTAACTCTCTTTTTGGGAGCATTTTCATCGTCCCAGCGATATCCTTCTTCAACAACATCTTTATAAAGCAAACGATATATCTCCAGACCAACACTGTATCCTCTGTCTGCTTTTACTTCAAGGAGTCTTGTAGCTCCCTCAAGTGCTTTCTCACCAAGAGGCTTATATCCATAGATTTCAGAAACAGATTCGTCATAATAAAAATAATCGAAGGTCAATCCCTTGTTATATCCGTTCAGTTCTTGTTGATACACACCGCTTTTTTTATTTTTATCAATCTGCGCTGTTGAATACATGAGTTTAAGAAGTTCCTCGCCCTCATGTGAATTCTGCAACTCATAAAACCGGTTTAATAATTCTTCGACAGCGATTCTGTCATCGGAATCAATGTCATCCGGACTGAGAAGCTCTGATAATTCTTCTTCAATATTATCTGTAGTTCTCTGAACTTTTCTGACAGTCGTTCCTTCTGTAGTTTCCTCTTCCAGTGTCCCCACCAGAGAATCCCCCGACGCAGCCGGAGCATTTCTGCTTTCAGAGCCGCTGCTGTCGCCGCAGGAAAAAGACGAAGTCATGAGTACAAGTGCTGAAAGAAGGAGAATGAATCTGCTTTTCATGATATCACTTCCTTAGTCTGCAAATCAGAGCTTCAGAAGCTTCTCCGCGCCTGCCATTATCTCCTCAACGATCTCCTTGCAGGGCTTTACCTCGTTGACCATGCCAGCGATAGCTCCGCAGAGGAAGGAGCCGCTTTCGACATTTCCGTCAACAACAGCTCGTCTGAGGGCGCCGAGTGTGAGTTCCTCGAACTGCTCGGGAGAAAGGCTTCCGTCCTTTTCGCCGTTAGCGAGCTGCTTGGCGAACTTTGTCTTTATGCCGCGGCAGGGATGACCTGTATAGCGTCCGGTGACGATGTTATCGGTATCCTTTGCCTTGATAACGAGGTCCTTGAAGGTCGGGTGGATCTGGCACTCCTCCGAAGCGAGGAAGCGCGTACCTATCTGAACGCCCTCTGCGCCGAGCATGAATGAAGCCGCCATACCTCTGCCGTCAGCGATACCTCCGGCAGCGATAACGGGTATCTCCAGAGCGTCAACGACCTGCGGGACAAGGCACATCGTGGTATTTTCGCCGATATGGCCGCCGGACTCAGTGCCCTCTGCAACAACGGCGTCTGCACCGGCTTTTTCCATTCTCTTGGCGAGAGCGACCGAGGGGATAACGGGGATCACCTTTATTCCGGCTTCCTTCCAAGCAGGGATGAACTTTCCGGGATTGCCGGCGCCTGTAGTGACGACCTTTACGCCCTCATCGATAACGAGCTGAGCGAGGTCCTCAGCATTCGGGCTCATGAGCATTATGTTCACGCCGAAGGGCTTGTCCGTAGCCGCCTTGCAGAGTCTTATCTGCTCGCGGAGGTAGTCAATTGGAGCGTTGCCGCCCGCGATAAGTCCCACACCGCCTGCATTTGAAACAGCGGCAGCGAGGGTATGCTCAGCGACCCAAGCCATACCGCCCTGGATAATGGGGTACCGGCAGCCTAAAAGCTCAGTTATTCTTGTTTTCATAAACGATCTCCTTTTGTTGTATTGGTAACAGGGTCAATACTCAAGTATTATCCCGCCGTAGGTAAGTCCTGCACCGAAGCCAATGAGTGCGAGGGTCTGACCGCGTTTGATAAGTCCCTTCTCAATGCCCTCATTCAGGGCGAGGGGGATCGAAGCGCTGGAGGTATTGCCAAAGTGGTCGAGGGTTATGATGAACTTTTCCATAGGCACTCCGAGCTTCTTGGCAGCGGTCTCGATTATGCGTATATTCGCCTGATGCGGCACGAACCAGTCGATATCGTCAGTGGTTATGCCGATCTTACCGGCAGCAAGGGTGAACGACCTTGGAAGTGCCTGTGTAGCGAATTTATAGACCTCCTTGCCGTTCTGAAAGAGCTTGTGGAGGGGCATATCCGGGTATTCGTCGGTAAAGTCAGAGGGAGGCTCAGCAGCGACCTCCGGAGCGACATTCATAGAGCGCGCGCAGAGCAGCTTTCCGCCGCTTCCGTCAGAGCCGAGGGCCGAGGAATATAGCTTATCGCTTCTCTCAACTATCGCGGCAGCCGCACCGTCGCCGAAAAGAATGCACGATGAGCGGTCGGTGAAGTCAAGGAATCTCGAAAGCGCCTCGTTAGCGACAACGAGGACATATTTCAGGGAGGTGTCCGTTTCGAGGAAGCGTCTTGCGGTATCGAGAGCGTACACAAATCCGCTGCACGCGGCATTGAGGTCGAAGGCGGCAGCATTTACCGCGCCGGTCTCATACTGTATCACGCTTGCCATACTGGGAGTAAGGAAGTCCGCAGTAACGCTGCACGAAATGACAAGTCCGATATCGGCAGGGTCTATGCCAGCGCGCTCTATAGCGCTGAGTGAAGCCTTTTTCCCCATATACCATGTAGGCTCCCAGCCTGCCATAGGTCTCTCTGTGATGCCGGTACGGGTGCGTATCCACTCGTCATTTGTCTCGATAAATCGGGTAAAGTCATTGTTTTTAAGTATCTGTTCGGGAATGTAGTTCCCCATAGCCAGAATGTTGATACCCATTAAAAAATTCTCCCTAAATGAAATATTATTAAAATAAAGGTTGTAAAAAACGAAATAATATGTTATTATATATGAGTAGGCATAATTGTCCACACATTATATATTGTAAATCATTTCCGGTTTTTTTGCAACGATATTTTCTTACTTTGATTTGTTAAAATGAAAATATCGTCTATTCTCACAAAAATACTCGCTGTATTTTAGAGAAATTCACCAACTATTTGTATACTTATACAGAAAGGAAGTTCATTACTATGACAATTTCACTATTTTCCGGACAAGGTTCCCAATATCCCGGCATGGGAAAAACTGTCCTCGAAGCTTTCCCGGAGCTCGGAAGGATATACGACACCGCCTCCGATGTACTCGGACGCGACCTTAAAGCAATATGCTTTGACAGCACCGACGAGGAGCTTTCCCGCACAGTGAACGCTCAGCCGGCAGTTATGGCAACATCCATCGTTTGCCTCGAAGCAGCGAGGAACAAGGGCTTTGAGTTTGCGGGAGTCGCCGGTCATTCTCTTGGTGAATACGCAGCTCTTTACGCCTCCGGAATGGTATCCCTCGAGGACGCATTCCGCCTGATAAAGGCAAGAAGTGAAGCTATGGAGGAGGCTACATCCTCGCAGAAGGGCGCTATGGCTGCCATAATGAAGATAGCTCCGGAAAAGGTCGAGGAGATATGTGCGGGCGCGAAGAACTATGTAACCGCGGTCAACTACAACTCCCCTGTCCAGACCGTTATCGCCGGAACTCCGGAGGGTATCGAGGAGGTAAGCACGATCTTTGCCGGAATGAAGGCAAGAGTGGTCCCCCTGAACGTTGCGGGAGCCTTCCATTCAAAGCTTATGCAGTCTGCGGCTGACAAATTCTATGAAGCTGCTAAGTCGGTAAGCTTCTCGGCACCGCAGGTAAAGTACTACTCCAACGTGACCGGCGGAGAGCTCACGGATTTCTCGGATATGCCGGCCCTTCTCGCAAAGCACATCATATCGCCCGTCCGCTTCACCTCGGAGCTTGCCGCAATGCAGGCTGACGGTGCGGACAGATTCGTGGAATTCGGCCCCGGAAAAACGCTCACCGGCCTTGTCAGGAAGACACTTTCCGGTGTTGCAATTTTTAATGTAGACAGCGCAGAAGCACTTGATGAGCTTGCATAATGAATCCATTCCTGTTAACACAGACTAACACGAACAAGATATCGAAGGAGATAATACAATGGAAAAATTTGCACTTTTCGGTCATCCTCTCGGGCACTCCATGTCCCCGCTCATCCACGAAAGGCTCTTTGCGCTCAGCGGAAAGACTGACTGCACCTATGAGCTCGCTGACGTTGAGCAGGAAAAGCTCCTGAACACCCCCGGTCTTCTCAGCTCCTACAGAGGAATGAACGTGACTATCCCATACAAACAGACCGTTATCAGCCTCATAGACGAGCTTGACGAAAGTGCGGAGCGCTACAATTCCGTGAACTGCATAGCCAACAACGGCGGCAGGCTCACAGGCTGGAATACCGACTGTGACGGCTTCCTGCGCTCAGCGGAGGAGCTTCCCGTCGGCGGGAATGTCGTTATACTGGGCTGCGGCGGTGTCGGAAGAATGATAGCGATAGAGGTCGCCCGTCACGGCGGAAGCGTCACCCTCGCGGTGATCCCTCAGGACATCCAGAATGCCCAGATACTTATGGCTGAGATACTTTCAAAGTGCTCGGGAGCCGCCGTGCGTATCACGGATATTTCGACGCTTGAGGGCAGATTCGACCTGCTTATAAACGCTACTCCCGTGGGTATGTACCCGAAGACAGATGCCTGCGCGGTGAGTGACAGTGTGATAGAGAACAGCGGCAGCGTTTTTGACGTCATCTACAATCCCACTGAGACCCTGCTGATGCGGAAAGCCCGCGCTATGGGAAAGACCGCTGTCGGCGGTGCTGCAATGCTTGTATACCAGGCTGTGAGAGCGCATGAGATATGGTACGGCGGAAGCTTCTCCGCAGCGGACGTTTCCGGAATAATCCGCGAGGTAGAGAGCGCTGTTGACGAAATGAACAGCCGGAGCTTATAATTCGTAATGCGTAATTCGTAATGCGTAATTATTTTGAATTCATAATTCATAATTTTTTAATTTGGAATTCGGAATTCGGAATTGTTGTGTCCCCTTGCGGGGACGGATCAAAATATGTGAGCGCAGCGAACTCCACAACTTTCAACTCTCAACTCTAAACTCTCAACTCTCAACTTTCTAAGCTCTGAGCACTGATCACTAAAAACTATCCACTTCTACCGGCAGAACGGCAGGGCGCCGTTCCCTACATATAGATACAAACCTATCCAAAGGGGGATATTTATGACTGTATTTTTATGCGGCTTCATGGGCTGCGGGAAAACCACCGTCGGCAAGCTTGCGGCAAAAAAGCTCGGCTGCGGCTTCACTGATACCGACGATCTGATCGTCCGGACCTTCGATATGACGATACCCGAGATATTCGACCAGAAGGGCGAGCCCTTCTTCCGCACTGCTGAGGCTGAGATAGTGAAGTCGCTGTGCGGCAAAACTACAGTAGCTGCCTGCGGAGGCGGTGCCATGCTCAACCCGGATACCGCAAGAGCTGCAATTGAATCCGGGAGCGCTGTGGTATTCCTTGATGTGCCGTTTGAAACCTGCTATGAGCGTATCAAGGACGATACGAACCGCCCTATCGTGGTCAGTTCCACAAGGGATGAGCTCGAAGCACTGTACAACGCCCGGCGCGAGGTCTACCTCAGACATTCAAACATCCACATAGCCTGCTCGGAAAGCCCCATGATAACGGCTGACCAGATAGTTCAGGCTGTGAGAAAATAAGGCAAACGGAGAGATTTATGCTTATTTATAACGCTGAGATACATACAATGTCCGCACGGGGCGTTATCCCGAACGGCTGGGCACTCATCGAGGACGGAAAGATCTCCGGGATCGGCGAGGGCGTCCCCGACCTTATCCCGGAGGACCATATCAACGCCGGCGGAGGTATCCTCCTGCCCGGCTTCATAGACGCCCACACCCACCTCGGAATAATTGAGGACGGTCTTGATTTTGAGGGCGACGACTGCAACGAGTCCACCGACCCGTTCACTCCGCAGATGAGAGCTATCGACGGCATCAACCCGTTCGACCGCTGCTTTGAGGAGGCGCGTATGCGCGGTATCACCGCCGTTGCTTCAAGTCCCGGGAGCGCGAATCCCTGCGGCGGCGAGATATGCGCCATAAAAACAAACGGCAGGCGCACCGATGATATGCTGATACGGAACTGCGGTATAAAATTCGCACTTGGTGAGAATCCTAAGAATGTCTACAACGGCAAGGACGAGGCTCCCATAACAAGGATGGCAGTTGCCGCGATAATCCGCGAGGGACTGTATAAAGCCCGCCGCTACGTTCACGATATGGACAGCTACTACTCCGACAGCGAAAACTATGACCCGCCGGAGTACGATATAAAGTGCGAGGCTCTCATGGAGCTGCTTGACCGCAAGCAGAAGGCATTCTTCCACTGTCACCGCGCCGATGATATCTGTACCGCAATGCGTCTTGCAAAAGAATTTTCCCTCGACGCTGTTATAATCCACGGCACTGAGGGACATAAGATAGCCGATATCATAGCGGCCGAGGAGATCCCGGTGATATGCGGATCGGTGATATGTGACCGGTGTAAGCCGGAGATGCGCGGGCTTGAGCTGAAAAACGCAGCCGTGATGCACGAAAACGGCGTAAAAATAGCGATCTGCACCGATCATACCGTTATCCCGATACAGTATCTTCCCCTGTCGGCGCAGGCTGCCGTGAAAGGTGGACTGAGCTTTGATGAGGCAGTCAGGGCAATAACCATAGCTCCCGCGGAAATACTTGGCATTGACGAGCAGACGGGCTCAATCGAACCTGAAAAGGACGCTGACCTCCAGCTTTACAGAAAGGGTGAAAATCCTCTCGACCTCATGAGCGAGCCTGTGCTCGTTATGGTGGACGGCGTGATCTGCCGGAGGGAGGTATAATATGAAGCGCACCTTCTCATTCATAGCGGCAGCAGCACTCATGCTCTCCGCCGCTCCGATGAACGCAGGCGCGGATGAGGCTGACGATCAGACAAGGACAGCCGTTATTGACGGTATCGAATGGCAGTACACGGACTTCAGCGCAGACGGCACGGAGGTCGCTATCATTGGTGCCGAAGGCGCTGAGGGCGATATAGTGATACCTGAGGCCGTCGGCGGCTTCACGGTCGGGAAGATAGCTGACAAGGCATTTTTCTGCAACACCGGCATAACCTCGGTGACGTTCGGAAAGACTGTGCCTGACATCGGAGAATACGCATTTTCCGGCTGCCTTTCGCTTAAAAAGGTCGCAATGGAGGGCTCTGCCGGCAGCATCGGCAAGGGTGCCTTCATGAGCTGCACCGAGCTGACCGAGGTCAGCTTCGGCGAGGGGATTGAAGCTATACCGGAGGACTGTTTTTTCTCCTGCAATTCGCTGAAAGACATCGATATCCCCTATAGCGTACACAGCATAGGAGAAAGAGCGTTTTTTGGCTGTACCTCGCTGAAAGCGCTGTACATCCCTGAAAGTGTGACGCAGATAGGCGCGGACGCAGCCGGAAGGAAGTACGATATCAGGGAAACAGCTCAGGAAAATATTTCCGGCTTCGTACTCTGGGGCAGAACAGGCAGCTCTGCACAGACCTACGCAGAGGGCTGCGACATAGAGTTCCGGATATACTCCGGCGAGATAGCCGGAGATGCCGACCTGAACGGACTTCTCACCGCCGCAGATGCAACGCTCGTCCTGAGGGAATACGCTGACTACGAGACCGGTGAAGCTGCATTTATTTCGATACAGAAGAAAAATGCCGACATGAACGCTGACGGTCTGATAGATGCCCGCGACGCCTCGACGATACTCGTGACTTACGCAGACAGCCAACGCTAAGAGTTCAGAAATTTATGGAATTGAAGCTTTAACGCAGCAAACCGCTTTTTCACCAAAAATCAACAAAAGTTTCGCGTGCTTTTTCTATATCGACCCGCTTTCAGGGTACTTGACACGAAGCTCAAAAAATGGTATTATATAAGTTAATAATTTCGATCTGTAAGGAGGAACTACTATGCTAACCGATATGAACAGCAAATTCCAGAAGGAAGGTCTCACCTTCGATGATGTACTGCTCATTCCCGCCGAATCCAATGTCACACCAAATATGATCCAGCTCGGCACACAGCTCACAAAGACCGTTCATCTGAATACCCCTATCATGACCGCCGCTATGGACACGGTCACCGACTCCCGCATGGCGATCGCGATAGCACGCGAGGGCGGTATCGGAATAATCCACAAGAATATGTCTATCGAAAAGCAGGCAGACGAGGTGGACAAGGTAAAACGCTCTGAAAACGGCGTTATCATGAATCCGTTCTCCCTTACCGAGGATCATATCGTTGCCGACGCTGACGAGCTCATGGGCAAGTTCAAGATCTCCGGCGTTCCGATAGTTGACGGAAGCGGAAAGCTCGTCGGCATCATCACAAACCGCGATATGCGCTTCCTCACCGATTTCAAGGCAAAGATATCCGAGGTCATGACCAAGGACAATCTCATCACCGCTCCTGTAGGCACGACCCTCGACGAGGCACAGGAGATACTCCGCGCACACAAGATCGAAAAGCTCCCGATAGTTGACGAAGAAGGCTATCTGAAGGGACTTATCACTATAAAGGATATCGAGAAGTCGGTGCAGTACCCGAATTCAGCCCGTGACAGCAAGGGTAGGCTTCTCTGCGGTGCAGCTATCGGCGTTACCGCAAACGTTCTTGACAGAGCAAAGGCTCTTATCGACGCTCAGGTCGATGTGCTTGTTCTCGACTCGGCACACGGTCACAGCGCAAATATCATCAAGTGCCTGAAAATGGTCAAGGAAGCATTTCCGGATACTCCTGTCATTGCAGGTAATATCGCCACAGCAGAGGCAGCCGAGGCTCTTATCGCAGCCGGTGCAGACTGCCTGAAGGTAGGCATAGGACCCGGCTCTATCTGCACGACAAGAGTTGTTGCAGGCATCGGAGTTCCGCAGATCACAGCAGTTTATGACGTTGCGTGCGTTGCTCAGAAATACGGAATACCGGTGATCGCAGACGGCGGCATCAAGTACAGCGGCGATATCGTAAAGGCTCTTGCAGCAGGTGCAAATGTAGTAATGCTCGGCTCGCTGCTTGCAGGCTGCGCGGAAGCTCCCGGCGAGACCGAGATATATCAGGGACGTCAGTTCAAGGTATACCGCGGAATGGGAAGCCTTGGCGCAATGGCCAACGGCTCGACCGACAGATATTTCCAGGAGGGTGCAAAGAAGCTCGTTCCTGAGGGAGTTGAGGGCAGAGTACCGTTCAAGGGCTCACTTGCCGATACAATTTTCCAGCTTGTCGGAGGAATACGCTCAGGTATGGGTTACTGCGGCTGTGTGGACATTCCCACACTTCACGAGAAGGCGCAGTTCATCCGCATAACAGGCGCCGGCCTGAAGGAGAGCCATCCACACGATATCTACATCACAAAGGAAGCTCCCAACTACTCCGCACAGATATGAACAAAAGGACAGCCTCACAGGGCTGTCCTTTTTGCTGTCAGATAGGAAGATGAAAAATTTCCGGAAAAATTTTCAGAACTATGTGACACTTCGCTCACATGATTTGAATGTTATTTATGAAAGCACTTTTCCATGGAACACTTTCAATACATCAGGAGGAAATGAAATGACCGGTACTGAATACTGCCGGCTGTACAAAAAATCACCGGACACAGCCTATGACGAACTTTTTGGCTGCTACTGCGATTATGTGTACGCCGTTGTTTACAACAAGCTGAGGGGCGTTGCCTCCCGGGAGGACATAGAAGAGTGCGTGAGTGACATCTTCGCGGACGTTTTCTTCGGTTACGATACCGAGAGCGACTTCGCAGGCGATATGAAGGGCTACATAAGCACGATCGCCAAACGCCGCGCAATAAACGCCTTCCACTCTATCACTGCAAGATCAGGGAAATTCACCGAGAGCAGCGATGATGAACTTGTCCTCATCGGAGACGGAACGGACATCGAAAGGGACAGCGACGCTGTCGAGACAAGGGATATACTCCTGAGGAAGATCAGCGAGCTCGGCGAACCGGATTCAACGATAATCCTCCAGAAATACTACTACGACCGCTCCTCCGGAGAGATCGCAAAAATGCTCTCAATGAAGGCGTCAGCAGTAAGAATGAGGGCTTCGAGAGCTCTTGAAAAACTGAAAACCACACTGGCTGCCGCCGGTATAACATTGTAAGGAGATGCGGACTATGAAAGAGAACAGAGAGTTTGATATGCTTGAAAATGCTGATGAAAAGACCGTAGAGCTTCTTGCGGAGGTCCCGGTGCTGACTAAAAGTGAAAAAGAGAGGATGTTAGCTATGAGTAAGAATAAGCTCAACAAAATGAACAGAGAGAACAATATCACAATGAATAACGACGAGGAGCAGGTAAGCGGAGTTGAACGCTACAGCAGACCGAAATGGCGCAGATTCGCAGCCGCAGCCGCTTGTATGCTGCTTGTCGGAGGTATCGCAGGTACTGTATTCGCTATCAGCAAGAGCGGAAAGTCCGGAAATACTTCCTCCCATAACGTTCTTGCAAGCGTTCCCGCTGAGGAATATGTGACCACCGCCCCTGAATCGACAAGTGCAGCAAATGAGCTTGAGATCCCCACAGAGCTTTACAATAATGCTGTAATGCTCATCGCAGCAGGCAGCGAGGTCGATGAATTATTCTGCGACCCGGCATCAGTTGAGGTGGACGAGAACGACAGCATCACCAGAAGATCTGCCGGAGCTTCCGTAAAGTATTGCAGAGTTACAGACAGCCGCTTCACAAGCCTTGACGACGTGAAGAAGCTCGTTGAGAGCTGCTATGCAGACCCAATTCTGAAAAACCTCTACGCACAGCTTTATGACAGCAGCAACGACACTCCCTACTTCATCGAGGAGGACGGCAAGCTCTATTACGCTCAGCACCCCGCAGCTGCCTCCACTCTCGGAAAGCTTAACAAGGAGGCTATTGATCCGGTCATCCTTACCGCAAACATTACGGATCCTGACAAGCAATTCACAGTAAAGGTAGGTCCTGAGACGGATATCACGATCTTTGCAGTCAAGGAAAACGGCAGCTGGAAGATAGCTCAGATCGTTAAAGGCGTTCCTTCCGGTACTTCCGAGACCGCAGTTGACCCTGCCGAGATAGCAGCTATGCTCAATGAGCTTGAAGCATACAGGTGTCAGCCGATAGAGCTCGACTCCGCGCAGGCTAAGCAGTACCACGACATGACCTACTACAAGGTGAAAGACCCCACAGGTCTGGATTTTGATACGCTCAGAAGCTATGTTGAAGCCCGCGCAACTGACGTTGCCCTCGAATCCTACAGCACGATATTTGCAGGCTACAGACCTGTATTCACAGAGATAGAAGGCGAGATATATTCTATCGCCGGAAACGCTGGTCTTCCTTCATTCAATCTTAAAAATGCAAGGCTTGTTTCCTCCGACCTTGCAGAAGGCACAGCTGTTATAGCTGCTGACAACGACCTTCCCTACCACGAATCCAAGGAGACTGTTACCATAATCGCCAGAAACGTTGACGGAACATGGAAGGTAAGCGACTGGACGAGTGACGGACAGTCCCCGGAGGAGAATACTACCGCCGCTGAGATAAACTATGAAGAAATAGCCCGCGACCTTATGAACAAGCTCAACGAGATCGACATAGTTGACGCATCAGGCGTTCAGACTGACGAAAGTGACAAATTCGATGAAAACTACCGCGATGCGACTGTTACCTACATCAGGGTCAAGGATGCACGCTTCCAGTCCATTGACGATGTGAAGGCATTCGTCGAAAACAGGGTATGCGGTGAGCTTCTTGAAAGATACTCAAGGCTTTACAGCGGCGAACTCCCGACATTCAAGGAAGCTGAAGGCGAGCAGGAATTCCACCTCTATGTCCTCCAGGGCGGCAGAGGCGCCGGCATTGACTTCACAGGCAAGGTAGACATCGGAGAGACTCACGAGAATATCTTCGAGTTCACAGCAGAGTATGACCTGTTTGGTGAAACTGACACAATGCACTTTGTAGCAGAGCTTGACAACGGAACATGGAAGATAAGCTCTACCTCTGCCGAGCACGCAGCTCCCAACGATTGATAAGCAAAACAACTAACATAAAGACAAGACAAAAGAAAGATATATACAAAGGGGACGCTCCGGCGCCCCCTTTCTGATGAGCCTGCAAAAAGGACTTGAAAAGAAAACGATTATGTCGTATAATATATAGAGTACAATATCGGGAGGTAACTATGCCAAGATTCTTTACACAGACCATAAATGAAAACGACATCCGCCTCAACGGACCGGACGCGCGGCATATTGGTTTTTCCCTGCGGATGAGAGCCGGCGAGCCGGTAACCGTATGCTGTGACGGCGTGGATTATAACTGCGTGATACGCAGCATTACCGGTGAGGAGGTCTTTCTTGACCTTGTGGAAAAGCACAGGTGCGCTGCCGAGCCCGATATCGGGGTCACGCTGTTTCAGGCAGTCCCCAAGCTTGACAAGCTGGAATACATAATCCAGAAAAGCGTGGAGCTGGGTGCATCCAGGATAGTACCGGTACTCACGCGGCGTTGTATCTCCCGCCCTGACGAAAAGGATTTTGCGAAAAAGCCCCCCCGCCTGTGCAAGATAGCTGCGGAGGCTGCAAAGCAGTCCGGACGCGGAATAGTCCCGGAGGTCACGCCAATGGTAAGCTTCAGGCAGTCGCTCGGCATGATGAAGGAGCTTGACCGGAGCATACTTCTTTATGAGGAAGAAGGCGGAACGTCCTTCGGAAAGGTGGACTTCAGCGGAGCAAGGACCGCCGGGCTGCTGATCGGGAGCGAGGGAGGCTTTGACAAAGAGGAGGCTCAGGCGGCAGTTGAAACCGGTGCGGTACAGGTCTGGCTTGGAAAAAGGATACTTCGTTGTGAAACTGCACCAATAACTGCCCTATCAATTTTGATGTTTTTAACAAATAATATGTAGACAGTTGAAATTTGAAAAATAGTGTGGTATAATGATTATAGTTTATCGCCCACCGGTCGCAAGCGGCACGGTAAAACAATATTACTTGCGAAGAAAAGAGGAATTTAAAATGAGTAAATTTTTAGTTGCGGTTCTCGCTGCAGGCGCAGCAGCAGCTGCTGCATATGTTGCAACTCAGCGTCTCAAGTCAAACAACGATGATGATTACGATGACGACGCCTACGATGACTCTTACGAGTTCGGCGGCGATGATAACATCGACTTCGAGATCACAGACGATACAGTTAAGGAAGCTGCAGAGGATACTGCTGAGGCTGCTGAAGAAGCAGTTGAAGGAGCTGCTGAGAAAGTTACAGAGGCTGCTGAGGCAGCAACTGACGAAGACTGACAACTATGAGGAGGCTCTCGCCTCCTCTTTTGTTTTTGTGTAACTAATGAGAGGCGGCTTTCTGCAAGAAATTTGTGCAAACTCACAAAAATACAAAACTAATATTGACAAATGCTGTCTGACGATGTATAATATAAAAGCTGTCCGTCGTGGACGTGCCTGAAAGGTTGCTCCGAGGCGTAGCTCAGTTTGGTAGAGTGCTTGGTTTGGGACCAAGATGCCGCAGGTTCGAGTCCTGTCGCCTCGACCAATCCAAAAAAATTTTCCAAAAGGGCTTGACAAGTCCGTGGAAATGTGATATAATATTTAAGTCAGTTAAGCTGGTGTAGCTCAGTTGGTAGAGCAGCTGATTTGTAATCAGCAGGTCGGGGGTTCGAGTCCGTCCACCAGCTCTTTAAAATCAAATATGGGGGAATTCCCGAGTGGCCAAAGGGGGCAGACTGTAAATCTGTTGTTCTTTAACTTCGATGGTTCGAATCCATCTTCCCCCACCAGAAACGCCCTTACTGCAAATGCAGTAAGGGTTTGTTT